>SXHE01000601.1 GCA_005773755.1 Planctomycetia bacterium | reverse complement strand
GCTCGCGCTGCTGGGGTCGATCTTCGCGACCGTCACGGCTTTATCAGCGGCTTTCACCTCAAGGCCCACGCGGTGCAGCTCGAAGAAGGTGATGAACCCGAGAGGGTTGGTTTGCTTCTCGTGAACTTTGACGCCAAACTCATCGTACATGGCGAGCGCTAGTCTGTTGCGCTGCACGGTCATGGGGTCGTCGCCGGGCAAGAGCACAGGCGGTGGCGGCACCGATTTGGCTTTCGCGCTTCCACCCGCGCTGAAGGTGCTACTCTCGGCGTTACCTTTGATCGAAATGCTGCCCCGCGCGATGAGTACGCTTCTGGACACCTGACCCGCTGCGCGGATGTCGCCGTCGCAGATGACTATTGAGGATAGAATGTCGCCTGCATCTACGTCGCCAGTCGCGAATACGATCGCTTGATATACGTTTTGCTTGGTGGACACGGAGCCGCGCGAAGTGAACACGCCGCAGAGCGGTTCAGACTCTGTGATTCCCTCCGATTGAAGCATCCGATGGTAGGAGCGCACGTAGCCGTCCGGCGGGGTGTAGTGCTCGGAATAGCGGAAGAACCGCAGTCCCTGATGCTTTTGTCGGAACGTCGCGTAGTCGTCGAACCAAACCGCCGTGCCTTGCGGCTTGCGATTACCTTTCAGCCCCGCGTTGTCGACGACCTTGCGCGCGATACCGTCTGCCGGGAGCCACAGGCTGTCGTCGTCGGCCTTGAGTTTGGGGTCCGTCGCTGCCGTGGACGCGACGTAGAGGTCGATCTGGCCGTTCTTGGCGAATCGCTGGCCGCGCGGCAGAGGAACAAGTTCGAGGCGCTTGCGAATGGTCGCGACGATCCGCGCGGCCCGCTCGCGCACTTCCGCTTTCGGCGACTTGAGCGCCGCGAGCAACTCCGGCGGCACCTCCTTGACCTTCAGAGCCGCCAGTTGCTTCTCGGCTGATTCCCGTTCGGCGAAGTCTTCGCTTCCCAGTTGCCGCACCAGCGCCGCCACATCCAGCACAGGCGGGGTATCCGAAGTGAAGGCAGCGACGGAACCGGCAACAGCCAGTACCAACACGATGGCGCGCGTCATGGAACGATCTCGGGGCGGAGGTGAAAGGGGGAGTCCGGCGGGCGACAGAAGCCGCCCGCCAGTAATGGGGTTAACACGAGCCGGTCAATCGCCGAACTCGTCCTCGTAGACGTTCATTGTCCCCATCACGATCGTGAGCAACGTCCCGTTGAGGCGGTAGATGCTCGGCCCCGTCGCTGCGGTGTTGTAGTCGATTGTTGCGCCACCGAGCACCAACTCTCCCTTCCCGAAATACACACCACCACCCTTGCCGCTGGTGCTGGTCACCTGGTTGTTCTGAACCGTTGTTCCGCCTTCGAGGGTGAGCAGCGTGCCCACCCCCGCGCCGGGCTGGAAGCTGACGGCGATGCCCGCCCTGCCCGAAGGCGGTGTTGCCGCTCACGTCCACAGCGTACAGGGTGACGATCGTACGGTCGGCGGTTGTCGAGGAGTCGATGTAGATGCCGCCGCCCGCACCGACGGGGGTGTTGCCGTTCCAGAGTGCGGTGTTGAGCGTCAGGGCGCTGTAGCTGATGTTGGCGATCACCTGCGCGCCGATGTAGATGCCGCCACCGAACATGGCGCTGTTCCCGGTGAACCCGCTCCGGGTCACGCTCAGCGACTTGTTGAATGCCGCGATCGCGCCGCCGTGGCTCCCGACCGCCTTGTTCTGGCTAAAGGTGCAGTCCTCGACCGTGAGGTAGCCGCGCGAGTGAACCGCACCGCCACCTTCCGTCGTGGTCACTTCTCCGTCACGCAGGTTCAGATCGGCGAGTTTGACGAGGTTGTCAATCCCGACATCGAAGAGGCGGTGTTTGACTTGGCTCGTCGCGTCGCGCTTAATGGTGATCCGTTCGACCGGCCCGTCGATGAAGATGGGTTTAGACAGCGTGAATTGACCCAATGCCGGGTCCATGGTGAGGGTCGAGCCGGCGAGCGTGCTCTTGAACGCGATCCGCTTTTGCGGCTGGTTCTGGAGTTGGTTGACGTAGTTGACCGCTTCGCGCAGGGTGAACCATTGGTCGGTATTGACGATGTCGTCGTAGGCCGTCGAGGAGACGAGCAGGCCGGGGGGTGGGGCTTGGGGGAGGCCCGGCGCGTCGGCCATCGCGGTGACCAGCGTGCCGCCGGCGGTCACCGCCAGACCGGGGGCCGCGACGAACCCGGCGGTGATCCCGATCGCGGTCGGTGCGGTGGTGAACCAGAAGTTGGCCGACTGACCGATGCCGAGCGCCGGTTGCGCGCCGTTCTGCCACGACACTAGCGCCGCGTCGCCCATGAACCCGCTCGGCGACCCGACCCAGCCCGCATCGCTGGCGACGTTCGACGCCATCCCGGTCAGTTCCAGCGGAACAGCGAACGCCGCAACGCCGCTGGCGAAGGAGTCGTTCTGGACGTTGTAGTTCCAGTGGTACTGGCCGTAGTAGCCCGGCACGCTGTCGTCCACCGTCACGTTTACGGTCGCGTTGTTCCAGACGTAGTTGCCGGTGAACACGACCGCTGGCGTCGAGCGATCCTCCATCTGCTCGAAGCCCAGCCTTGCGCGGTTGGGGTTATGCCGTGAGGGAGGGGGGGGGGGCTTTGTGCCGCTTCGACCGGTTGCGCCAGAACGCGAACATGGCAGTCTCCGATGGGGTGGATGTGATGGGGAACCCCGACTCGCGAAAACTGTACGCATCGTACCGGCCCGTTTTTGACTGTCAAGCCCCGCGTAACTGTTTTTAGCGGATTATCCGACTTGTCCGGCTTCGGGGGTTCGCCGGGCCGACCGCGCCGCTATTTCGCCCGCCGTTCCCCGTCGCGGGGCGTAGTCTGACTTCACCTCCCCGCACAACACCCCAGGAGCCGGCATGTTTGCTCGACGCGACTACATCCGCGACTACATGATGATTCCGCCCGGCACCGGCGAGGCCGCGGTCGTCAACGTGATCGTGGAGATTCCGAAGGGGAAGCGCAACAAGTACGAGGTGGACAAGGTCACCGGCCTCATCAAGCTCGACCGCTACCTGTACAGCTCCGCCGTGTACCCCGGCGACTACGGGTTCGTGCCGCAGACGCTGGCCGAGGACAACGACCCGCTCGACGCGCTGGTGATGGTCAACGAGGCCACGTTCTCCGGGTGCCTGATCGAGGCCCGCGTGGTCGGCATCTTCCGCATGCGCGACAAGGGCCAGAACGACTTCAAGGTGCTCGCGGTGCCGCACAAGGACCCGCTGTTCGCGCACATCAAGAAGCTGGAAGACGTGCCGGTCCACTTCGTCCGCGAGGTCGAGTTCTTCTTCACCACGTACAAGCAACTGGAAGGCGTATCGGTGGAAGCGCTCGGCTGGGCGTCGGGCGAAGAAGGCACCGCGGAGGTGCGGCTGTCCGTTGACCGGTTCCGCGCGTCGCTGGGCAACGTCCGCGACTGACGGGCGGAAAAACCCGGCAACGGCCCTTGTTTTTATTGACCACAAGTATACTATGGACAGGGGTTCTGTTTGTGGGACCGGCTGCTCGGTCGGCCGACGCGGTGAGCGGCACACGGCCTGACGTTCGGGCGAGGATACCTTGTGCAACCTTTTGAGATTTTCCACTTCGGAGGGCGCGCGGCAGACCCCACGAGAAATGAGAAAACCTTGTGCAAGGTTTTGAGATTTTCCACTTCGACCGGGTGGCGACCTGAATCGGCCGTGCCGCGCGCGAAGTTGTGCGCGTGAGCGCGGCCGCGCCCGTTGGCGCGGTTGGTCCGCGGGCCGCAGGCTCCCGGCGGGGTGAATCTCATCAGCTACTCACCACTTTCCGCGAAACAAGCGGTATCCTCGCACTGTTCAATCTGCATGACGCAGCGCGCTCGCGCGCACGCACGGCCCCTCACGGAGTAGAGACCATGTCCAAACCGCCCGGGGCGAAGCTCGCGGTCGAGCGCCTCGAAGACCGCACCGTCCCGACCTACCTTCCAAGCCCGGCCTCTCCGAACACTGTGGTCAACGGTGTTCCGCTCAGCGTGAGCGGCAGCGGCGGCGCGTCGGTCGCCATCGGCGACCTGAACCCGGAAGGGGGCAACGTCGCGCGGAACGAGTACGTGATCGCGACCGGGCCGGGCGGCGAGGGCACGGTTTCGGTCTTCAGCTTGCTCGGTATCCAGGAGAACAAGTTCGTGCCGTTCCCCGGGTTCCGGGGCGGGTTGAACGTCGCGGTCGGCGACGTGCTCGGCGACAGCCGCGCGGAAATCGTTGTGGTCGCGGCCACGAGCGGGCCGTCACAGGTCGGCGTGTTCAACTCGTCCGGGCAGTTGCTCGCGAGCTTCATGGCGTTCGACCCGGGCTTCACCGGCGGGTTGAACGTCGCCGTGGGTAACGTCAGCAACGACGCGGACCCGCTGGCGATCTCCAACGGCAGCCCCGGGCCGCAGATCCAATCGAAAGCCGAGATCATCATCGGTGCGGCGGCCGGGATCACGCCGCACGTCAAGGTGTTCGACGGCGGCGGTGACCTGCAGCGCAGCTTCTTCGCCTTTGATCAGGCGTATCGTGGTGGCGTCGTGGTGGCCGCGGCCAGCATCGACACGACGCGCGTGCCGCGCATCCCCGGTCAGCCCCGCCCGCCGGACACCAACGGGTACGCCGAACTGATCGTGGGCGCGGCGACCAACGTGCCGCACGTCAAGGTGTACAGCCTCTGGCAGGGCGGGCAGACGGAGCTACGATCGTTCTACGCCTTCGACTTCAACAACCCGGCGAACAGGGGCGGCGTGACCCTCGCGGCCGGCAACACCGACGGCAACCGCGGGGCCGAGATCTATGTCGGGCTGGTCGGCAGCTCGCGGGTCCGCGTGATCGCCGGCGAGAGTCTCACGGTGCTCAAGGAGCTTAGCGCGTTCCCCGATGCGCCGCTCAACTACTCGCGCGTAGTGAACATGGCCGTCGGCAACACCGGACAGTTCGACCCGTTCGACGACGACAGCTTCTTCGGCAACGGCACCACCCAGGACCTTGCGGTGGTCGCCGGCGACGGCCCGCCCGGGCAGCAGCCGCGCTACTTCCGCGGGCTGCCCAACTCCGCCGCCGGGCTGAACGGCCCGTGACACCCGCGCGGGTTGCGACGAGCCGGAAGCGTGAGCGACGGATGAGGTTGTCCGTCGCTCACGCTTCCGGCTCATCGCATTGGCAGCGTGTCACTTCGTCAGGTTATGTTTGATCGCGGATTCGAGTTCCGGCTTCTGAACGGGGTGGCCGCGCCAGAGTACCTTGCCGGCCGAGTTGAGCAGTACGGCGTGTGGGTAGCCCTCAACGCCGTACTGGTCGCGGACGGTCCCCGCGGCCCCCGGCTCCACGAACAGCGCGTAGTTCAGGTTGTGATCGCTCTGGTACTTCGCGGCGAGCGCGAGCCGCTCCTTCTGCGGCACGTTGTCGCACATCACGCCGACCACCTGCAGCCCGCTCGCGCCGTACCGCGACTGCATCTCCTTCAGCACCGGGAGCACGGCCGGGCAGTGCTTACAGGTCGAAGTCGCGAACTCCAACAGCACCAGCGAGCCGGGTTTTACCGCGTCCAGCCCCCACGGGCGGTCGAGCGTGTCCACCAGTGCGAGCTTCGCGCTTGCGCCGTTGCCGGTCGTGGTGCCAGTACCGGACGAGCGCCCGCCGGGCGGCGGGCCAAACACCGGCGGTAGCGGTGGGAGCGGCGGCACCGGGGGCGGCGCGTACGGGTTCGGGATGTTCGCGGGCGGCGGCTTAAACGGGTCCTTCTTTTCGGCCAGGTTCTCCGGCTTCTCCGGCACGCCGGCCGGTGGCGGCGGGAAGCCGATGTCGGCCGGGGGCGGGATCGCGCCGGTGCCGGCGGGCGGCTTCGGCGCGCCGCCGCCGATGGTCGTGGGTGGAACGCCGGTCGCCGGGCCACCCGGACCCCAACCGCCGTCTTTCGGCGGCGTAGTGTCGGTCGGCTTCGGTTCGGGCGGGAACGCGCCGCCGCCCGGCGCGAGGTCGTCGCGCAGCAGGATCGTGATGATCGGGTTCGGCACTTTGGTCTGCATCACGCCGCGCAGCTTGCGGCCGTCCTGCGTCGTGGCTTCCGCGGTCAACTCGTAGGTCTGACCCGGTACGAAGCCGGACGCGGAGAAGTAGCCGTCGGGCTTGGTGTAGATGCCGAGTCCGGCCCCGGCGTCGGGCGCGGCCGCGCCGGCCTTGTCGATGCGGATGAAGATGTTGCGCGCGGGCCGGCCGTCGGGGTCGAGGACGCGCCCGCCGAGCGCGTCCTGCGCGGCGGTCTTGGGGTCGAAGCCGGGGTCTTTCGGCCCCAGCCCGGTGCCCTTCGGGATGCCGGTGCCGGCCCCCGGCAGCTTGCCCACGTCGTCGAGCCAGGTGCCGCCCTTGCCGGGCGCGGGGTTTTTGTCCTGGTCCTTGTCCTTGAACTTGTTGTCCTTGCCCTTGCCGACGGAGCCGCCGGGCGTCTTGTCGTCCTTGTCCGTGGACTTGCACCCGGCAAGCGCCAGCAGGACCGCGACGATCAACCCGGCCCCGGCCCGCCTCATGGGAACCACCCGCGCGTAAGATTTACAACGCCCCAGCGCATCATTCCCGCGCTTCGGTGCGCGGTCAAGGCCACCCGCACGTGTAACGCGCCGCGACTCGTGTTGAGTCCGACGATCTGCGCGGCTATAGCGGCTGTTCCGGTCGGGTCGAGTTTCTTGACGGGTCCGCGCGACCGACCTATCGTGACTGTTGGCCCGAAGTTTCCCACGTTGCCCGGACGGACGCACGATGGTCGACCGCACCTACCGTTGGTTGCTCATCTCGCTCGCCGTCGTCGGCCTCACGGCGGACCTGGCGAGCAAGTACGGCGTGTTCCGCTGGCTCTACAAGGGCGGGCAGTTCGCCGACAAGAGCGGCACCGGGAACGAGTCCGTCGTCGTGCCGGGCTACTTCAAGCTGATCGCCCAGTTCGACACCGAGACGCCGACCTGTGACTGCGCGTTCCAGACGTGGAGCGCCCCGGTGATGCCGCGGGTGAACCACGGCGCGCTGTTCGGCATCGGCGGGTCGAAGAAGGGCGTCGCCAACGGCATCTTCGCCGCGGTCAGCGTGGCCGCGGCCATCGCGATTGTGGTGTGGGGGATGCGCCGCGCCACCGCGCGCGAGCGCGGGCTAATGGCCGCGCTGGGGCTGATCCTCGGCGGCACCGTCGGCAACCTGTACGACCGCATCGTGTTCGGCGGCGTCCGCGACTTCCTGCACTTCTGCATCGTCCGCGACGACGGCAGCATCGCCTTCGACTGGCCGGTGTTCAACATCGCCGACTGCTGCCTCGTGGTCGGGGCCGGGCTGCTGCTCGTCCAGGCGATGTTCGTCCCACCGCTGCCGGAAGAACAACCGGCCACGACCGCCGACGAGCCGATCATCCCCGCCCCCGCGAAGTAGCTCAAAGACCGGCGGATTCAAGTCGCGGGTGGTGAGTCGGTTTTTAGCCCCGGAGGGGCGACCGATGGTAGCCCAGGGTGGAGCGAGTCTTCGAGCGCAACCCTGGGTCACGCCGACCAAATGAGGGAAGCCCCGGATGGGCGACAGCAGCCTTCGCGATTCGCTCTGTCGCCTCTGCCGGGGGTTGATACTTACACTCCGGACGGTTCGGAAAGAGACATCGTTGAACGCCCGGGAGTTGCCCCGGCGCTGTCGCTTTTCGGTCACTTCACAATCTCGCACCTCGGCAACGCCTTCTGGAGCTTTTTCACACCCGCGTCGGTTACAAATGTGCGGCTCAGATCGAGTGTGGTGAGATTCTTGAGAGCGGCCAACTCCTTCACACTCTCGTCCGTCACAAATGTGTTGCTCAGGTCGAGTGCGGTGAGATTCTTGAGGACAGCCAGTTCCTTTACACCAGCGTCCGTGGCGTGCGTGCGGCTCAAATCGAGTGTGGTGAGGTTGCCAAGGGCTGCCAGCCTCTTCACACCCGCATCCCCGACCTTTGTGTAGCGCAGGTCAAGAGTGGTAAGACTCTTGAGTGCGGCCAGTTCCTTCACACCCGCGTCCCCTACCTGTGTGTAGAGCAATCGAAGCGTGGTAAGGTTTTTCAGGGCTGCCAACTCCTTTGCACCCGCGTCTCCGACGTCTGTATAGCACAGGTCCAGAGTGGTGAGATTCTTGAGGACAGCCAGTTCCTTCACACCCGCGTCGGTCACGTGCGAGCGGCTCAGGTCGAGTGTGGTAAGGCTCTTGAGGGCGGCCAGTTGCTTCACACCCACGTCCGTCACTTGTGTGTCGCTCAGGTGGAGCGTGGTGAGCTTCTTGAAGGCGGCCAGTTGCTTCACATCCGCGTCCGTCATACGCGAGTAGCTCAGGTTGAGCGTCACAACCGGTTTCCCGGGCGCTTTGTCGTCGCGGGTGAACTCCCCGAGGAGTTTCTCGACGAACTTCACGGCCTTGTCCTCGGCGTCGTCGGCGCGGGCCGAAGAGCAAAGACCCGACCCCGAAACCGCCAGAGCGAACACCACGACTCGGAACATCGTCTCTCCCGGTTGTGGTGGGGGAAGAACAACTCCCCCGATGTTACCCGACCGTGAACGCCGGAACAACGGTCCTCACTTCGTGTCGTCCTGAGTGCCGGTCAGGAGTCGAAAAGGAATGTGGCACCGGCGCAGAGCTTCGCTCGGTCGTCCCTCCAGTCGCCTACCCCACCAGATGTGTCGGGCAGCCGGCGTAGCTGTGGTTCGGCTGCAACCGCTCGCGCTTCATGACGACGCTGTGCCCGGCGACGCGCGTCCCATCGCCGACGTGACACCCGTAGAGCAGCACCGCGCCGACGCCCACGGTCGCGTTCGCCCCGATTACGACGCGGTCGATCTTCAGCACGCGGTCCTCGAACGTGTGCGCCTGGAACAGGCAACTGACCGTCGCGCCGTCGTGAACTTCCAGCATGTCGGGATCGACCACGAACGCGAACACGTCGCCCACCACCACGTTCTCGCCGATCTTCGCGCCGAGCGCGCGCAGGTACGAGTTCAGCACCACCGTGCCCTCAAGCGCCTGCATCGGGGCGAGCGCGAGGTAGTGCCACGCGATGTAGTTGAAGTCCCACCGGCTGCACCAGCACGACCAGAGCGCGTGCGTGCCGGGGCGCACGCGGCCCAGCAGGAACCACTTCAGCCCCAGCCCGAACAGGCACAGCCCCAGCAGGAAGCCGAGGTCGAGCGCCGGCACGATGACGAAGACGAGCATCGGCAGCGACACTTCCGGCTGCGCCGCTTCCAGCACCGCGAACCACGCGATCACGAGGAGCAGCGGCACCAGCGGCAGCGTGAACCGAAGCAGTTCCCAGAACACGCGGTTCACATAGCGGATCGTCGATGGCTTGTGCGTGAGCGCGGCGTCGGCCTCGACGATCTCGCGCTTCGGCAGCTCGAACGGCGGCTCGCCGAACCACGACGTACCCGGCCGGATGACGCGCTCATCGGCGACCGTGCAAACCCCCAGCAGCACGTTATCGGGGATGTTCTGGCCGATGGGGATGACGGCGTAGTTGCCGAGGAACACGCCGTTGCCGAGCGTCGTGCGCGCGAGCGTGACCGTGCCGCGGTGGACGAGCGGCGCGCCGAGGTAGATGCCGTCGGCGAAGAACGTGCCCGATCCGAGTTCGGTCAGTTCCGGTACGGTGTCGAAGATGGTGCTCAGTTCGGTGTCGCGCGCGATCTTCATGCCCGCGCCGCGCAGCCACACGCGCCACAGCAGCGTGCCGTTGAGCCAGTCGTTGGCCCAATCGAGAATGTCGCGTTTGAGCAGCACGCGGATGTAGCCGTAGCTCCACCGGCTCATCGTGCCTTCGGGAATCTTGCCGAGCGCGCGCATCGAGAAGCAGCGCGACACGAGCATCGCCGGGACGACGAGCACCACCAACAGCACGGACAGCGCGAACTGATTCGCGCTGATGGTCGGGTGCATCAGCCACGCGGTCGCGGTCG
>SXHE01000600.1 GCA_005773755.1 Planctomycetia bacterium | reverse complement strand
TGCGACGAGGCCCGACGGCCAACCGGCTTCGCGTATCGGCGCAAGCGAGATGCGATTGACTCTCTGGCAGTCGGGCCTCGCTCGCAAAGCCTGGCTCGACCGCGACCTACGATATAATGCATAGCACCACGGAGTTACCCGATGCTCGAAAACCTCTGGCTGGTTCACCCGGACGCGGAGATGTGCGAGGCGTTCCGGTTCCGGTTCGCCGGGTTGCGCGGCGTTCGCGTGGTCCGGGGCCGCTTTGAAGACTTGGAGCCGCACGACGCCTTCGTCACTGCGGGCAACGCCTTTGGCATGATGACAGCCGGCATCGACGCGGTCGTGGTCGAGGCGTTCGGCGAACAGATCATGAAGCGCGTCCAGCACCGCATCATGAGCGACTACTACGGCGAGCAACCGGTCGGCACCGCGTTCGTCATCGACACGCGGCACAAGGCGATCCCGTTCCTCGTTCACGCCCCGACGATGCGCGTCCCCGGCAGCATCGAGGGCACGGACAAGGTGTACTCCGCGACCTGGGCAGCGCTGCTCGCGATCCAGGCGCACAACGCAACCGCGGGGCGCAAGATCGAAACGGCCGCGATCCCGGCAATGGGCACGGGCTTCGGCGGCGTGCCGTTCGACGAGGCCGCGCGGCAGATGGCGGTCGCCTACCGCTACTACCTCGACCCGCCGCACCGCATCGACTGGGACACCGTGACCGACCGGCACAAGGCGATCTGTTACGACGGCCCGCGCCGGGTCATCGGCTGAGTGTGACCGCGTTCGGCATTTTCTCTATACTATCCGCATGTCCACACCGCACTACAAGAAGGTGCGCAAGCACCTGTCCGGCAACTGCCCCGTCATGCAGCGGATCGTCGCCCGCGTCGGGGCGTGTACGCTCGCGCCGAAGGGCGACGACCCGTTCCCGCTGCTCGTGCGGTGCGTCATCTCGCAGCAGATTTCCACGAAGGCCGCGGAGTCGATCTCCGGTAAGCTCGTCGCGCTGATCGGCGACACCGCGACCGGTGCGATCCCGCTGGCGAAGGTCGCGAAGCTGAGCGACGCCAAGTTCAAGGCGTGCGGCATCTCCGGGCCGAAGCAGCGCACGCTCCGCGCGGTCGTCGCGCACATCAAGGCGAACCCAAAGCTGCTGCCCGGCATCCCGGAACTCGACGACGAGACGATCCGCGAGCACCTCACGTCGATCAGCGGCATCGGGCCGTGGACGGCCGACATGTTCCTGCTATTCGGCCTCGGTCGGCCGGACGTGTGGCCGGTCGGCGACTACGGGATCAAGGTCGCGGTGCAGAAGCAGTTCGAGCTGCGCAAGCTGCCAGATGCGGTGAAGCTCACGAAGGTCGCGCGGCCGTGGGAGCCGCACCGCAGCGTGGCGAGCTGGTACCTGTGGCGCACGCTCGACCCGGCCTTTAGCGACGACGAGTAAGGGTCACTTCGTCGCTTCGAAGTAGTATCGGTCGCTGCCGGGGGTGAGGCGGAACGCGGTCGCGACCGGGAACCCGAACACCGTGCGCACGTGGCGGATCTCGACCGTCGGTTGCACGTCGCGGTCCGCGCCGATGTTCAGCCGCAGCGTCACCCCGACGCGCTCGCCGGTCGGGACGTCGTCGAACAGGCCCGCCGGCGCGAACGGCACCGTCGCCAGCAGGTTCGCGTCGAGCGGGGCGTCCGGGCACGTCAGTTCGACCCAGCCGGCGCGGGCGTCGCGCCGCAGCTCCCCGCGAATCACCCACGCGCCCCACTTCGGATCGGCCACCTTGCCGGTAATCACCAGCAGTTCCCCCACGGGTTCGAGCTTCAGGCTGATGCCGCTGACGGCGAACTCCGGGCGGCCGTCCTGCCGGATGCAGATGTGCCCGCCCTCGACGGCGACCGTGGGCACGGTGCCCCCGTTGCCGGCGAACGCCGGGAGCGGCGTCGTCAGTTGGCCGGCGGTGTTTACGCGCAGGGTGAGGGCCGCGCCGTTCAGGTTCAGCGCCGACGGCGCGACGCGCCCCGTGACCAGGTCGGTCGCGGTCACGTCGGCCGAGGCTTGGGGCACGCGCAGCACTTCCGCCTTCGGGTCGGCCGGGTCCATGACGCGGAAGCCGAACGACGAGGTGTCGTCGCCCACGTCGAACTGCGACACCTCGACGGGCATCCCGATGGTGTTACCGAGGCGCTCCGCGACCAGCGTTTTGCCGCGCTCGGACGCCAGGAACCGGCCGAGGCCGTAGCGCGCGGCCCCGGTCAGCAGCACGGCCGCGACCGCGGTGAGCGCGAGGAACCGACCGACCCGACGGATCGAAAGGGCCATAACGAGTTCTCCCCGCGGACGAGCGGCGCTCGCGGGCGATGAGTCGGAGCATTGTTCGGACGCCGGGGGCGAATCCGCGCGCCAGAACCTCGGGCGCGGGCCACCGGAGCCACGCGGGGGCGCGTGCAAACGGGACAGGCCGCACAACCGGCCCGCCGACATACCGTCGGCCGCCAGTTGTGCAACTCAAATGTAGGACGGATTCGGCACAGAAGATTGCGCGTGCCGGGTGAATCGCGGTGTGCGGGCCGTGTGAGCCGCCGACCGAGGTGGGCGGTTCTGACACACTTCGAGGGGCGATGCGGGCCGAAATACTCTGATTACAGAGCGGATGGAGCAGCTTCTACGAATCGGCGCACGCTTTGCGATTACGGGAGTTGCGCACACTCGCACCTCAATGGAGTTCGCCGATGTTTACGTCTCGATTCGTGGCTTTTGCCGCCGTCGGCCTGATCGCGCTCGCGGCCAATCATGGCCTGGCCCAACCCCTCAAGCCGCCCGACACGAGCGACTCCCTTCCGATTCCGCCGGAGAAGGAGGCGATGAAGGCCAAACGCGAGCGCGCCCACGCCGTCCTCGACGCGCTGACCGCGGGCGACTACGCCGCACTCCGCCGCAATGCCGAGGGGCTGTACATCATCGCCGAAATGCGGGTGTTCATCTCCGCGTTCAAAACGGAGCAGTACAGGTTCCAAGCGACGGCGTTTAAGAACGCGGCCGACGACCTGTTGACCGCGGCCAAGGCGAAGAACCTGGACGCGGCGGCGCTGGCTTACAGCGACATGACCCGAACTTGCGTGAAGTGCCACACGCACTTCCGCGGGGTGCGGAAGTAGCGCGAGTGTGAGCCGAAAAAGCGAACGGCCGGGGGTCACCCCGGCCGCCTTCGTTTACCCCACCAGCGCGTCAATCGGTTTGCCCTTCGAGAGCAAGAACGGTCGGCCGCCCTGGTCGTGCTCTTCCTTCGAGCTGTCGATGCCGAGGCAGTGGTAGACCGTCGCGGTGAAGTCCGCGGGGGTGACCGGGTCCTTCGCGGGGCGGCCGGCGATCTTGTCGCTCGCGCCGTACACCTGACCGCCCTTGATGCCGCCGCCGGCCAGCATGATGCTGTAGCACTCCGGCCAGTGCTCGCGGCCCATGTTGCTCTTGGTGATCTTCGGCGACCGGCCGAACTCCGCGGCGACCACGACGAGCGTTTCGTCGAGCTTCCCCTCCGCGTCGAGGTCGGTCATCAGGGCGTGGAACGCGCGGTCGAACGGCGGGACGAGGTCGTCCTTGTGCGCGGTGAAATTGTTCCAGTGCGTGTCCCACGCGAACCCGTTGATGCCCTGCGCTCGCTGCCAGTTGCACTGCACCAGCCGCACGCCGGCGTCGAGCAGCCGCTTGCCGAGCATCACGGACTGGCCGAACAGGTTGCGGCCGTACCGCTCGCGTTCTTTGACCGGCGCTCCGGCCAGGTCAACGGCCTTTCGCACCGCGTCGGACGAGATCACCTCGACGGCCTTCGCCTGTGAATCCTTGATGGTGCCGCTGGCGGCGAGGCCGTTGAGCGGCTTCGTTTCGGCGTTCAGTTGGTCGACGAGCGAGAGCCGGCGCTTCAGTGCGTCCGGGTTCTCGTTGGCGACGAGCGGAATGTGGTCGAGTTTGAAGTTGTCGTCGTTCGGGTTGCCGCCGGTGTAAAGCGGGTCGTACTTCGGCCCGAGCGCGCCGGCGAACTGCCCGGCCCGCCGGCCGCCGGCCACGTCCATGCGGTGCGGGACGATGGCCCACGCCGGCAGCGGGCTTTTCCCCGGCGCGATCTTCGCCACGCACGCGCCCATGTGCGGCATGTCCTGGCGGTTCATGTTGTTCACTTCGGG
>SXHE01000599.1 GCA_005773755.1 Planctomycetia bacterium | reverse complement strand
GGTGGAGTTAAAGAAGCAACGCCCGCGCGAAAGCCCACTGGTCGTTCCAGCCCATCAAGCGGATGCCCGCGCCGAAAGCGAGCGCGAACCCCATTGATGCCTTCTTGCTGGAGCGCCTTCAGAAGGAGGGACTGACGTTCGCGCCGCCGGCCGACAAGCGTGCCCTGTTGCGTCGCGTGTACTTCGACCTGATCGGCCTGCCGCCGTCGCCCGCGGACATCGACGCCTTCCTGAAAGACGACGCGCCGAACGCCTACGAAAAGGTGCTCGACAAATTGCTCGCGAGTCCGCAGTACGGCGAGCGCTGGGGCCGGCACTGGCTCGACCTCGTGCGCTACGCCGAGACCCACGGCCACGAGTTCGACTTCGAGATCCCCGATGCGTGGCGCTACCGCGACTACGTCGTGCGCGCGCTGAACGCCGACGTGCCGTTCGACACGTTCCTCACGGAGCACATCGCTGGCGACTTGCTGCCGCCGCGCCGCGACCCCAAGACCGGCGTGAACGAGGCGCTACTCGCCACCGGGTTCTGGTGGCTGGGCGAGGCGAAGCACTCGCCCGTCGATTCGCGGGCCGAGTACGCCGACCGCACGGACAACCAGATCGACGTGTTCGGCAAGGCCGTGTTCGGCCTCACCGTCTCGTGCGCCCGGTGCCACGACCACAAGTTCGACGCCATCGCGACGAAGGACTACTACGCACTGTTCGGCGTACTCTCGAGTTCGCGCTACAACCGCGCCGACGTGAGCGACCCGGCCCCGGCAATCAAGCTGCTGAACGAGTTGAAGCAGGCTCGCGCGGAACTGGACAAGCTGGTTCCGCCGAAGGCGCAAGCGCCCGGCGCGCCGGCGTCGCCGCAGATGCAGGCGTGGCGCGACAAGGCGCTACCGTTCGAGCTGTTCGGCGACGGCTGGCGCGAGCGCTGGTTCGCGGACGGCCTCGCGTTCCGTCCCGAAGCCGGGGGCGGATTCCCGAACTCGGCGCGCGAGGCCCGCAAACTGGCCGGCGCGGTGCGCTCGCCCACCTTCACCATCGATAAGCCGTACCTCGCGCTGCGCGTCGCGGGACAAGGCGCGCGAGTGCGGCTGATTCTGAACGGCCTGCAACTCGTTCAGGCCCCGATCTACGGCGGCCTCGCGCAGGGCATCAACCACGGCGACGACTACCGCTGGATGCTCTTCGATCTGCGCATGTGGAAGGGACAGCCGGCGTACCTCGAACTGCTTGACGACGGCCCCGGCTGGGTGTCGATCAGCGAGGCCCGCTTCGCCGACAGCGGCCCGCCCGCGGGCGGTGGCATGAAGGCGCTCCTGCCCGAAGTGCCCGCGACGGACGACGCCGACGCCAAGAAACAGATCGCGCGGGTTCGCGAACTCGAAGCGAAGCTACCGGACCCGATCAAGGCCCCGACGATGCGCGACGGTAACGGCCTCAACGAGCGCGTGTTCGTGCGCGGCAACCACAAGACGCCCGGCATCGAAGCGCCGCGGGCCACGCTAGAAGCGTTCGGGCAGAAGCCGTTCGCGAGCACCGGCAGCGGACGACTCGATCTCGCGCGCACCGTTACCGACCCGAGCAACCCGCTGGTCGCGCGCGTCATCGTCAACCGGCTCTGGAAGCACCACTTCGGCGAGGGGCTGGTCCGCAGCCCCGACGACTTCGGCGTTCAGGGTCAGCCGCCAACGCACCCGGAGTTACTCGACTGGCTCTCGATCGAACTCGTTCGGCAGAAGTGGTCGCTAAAGGCGATGCATAAGCAGATGCTGCTAACGACCACATACCGGCAGTCGAGCAAAGCGACCGCGGCCCTGAGCGAAAAGGCCGCCACCGCGGACCCGCAGAACAAGCTGCTGCACCGGCAGAACGTGAAGCGCCTCGAAGCGGAAGCGATTCGCGACAACATCCTCGCCGTCAGCGGCCGACTCGATCTGAAAATAGAAGGGGCCGGCGTGCTCCCGTACCTGACCGACCACCAAGTCGGCCGCGGGCGGCCCGGCTCCGGACCGCTCGACGGCAACGGCCGGCGCAGCATCTACCTGCAAGTGCGCCGCAACTTCATCAGCCCGATGTTCACCGCGTTCGACTACCCGACGCCGTTCACGACCATCGGCCGGCGCACAGTGTCCAACGTGCCCGCGCAGGCGCTGGTGATGTTGAACAACCCGTTCGTGGTTCAGCAGGCTGAGCTTTGGGCGAAGAAGGTGCTGGCGGCACCGGGCACCGCGGAATCGCGCGTCACGGACATGTACGCATCCGCGTTCGGCCGCGCGCCCACGAAGGATGAAGTGACCGCCGCGACCGAGTTCGTCGCGGAGCTGTCGAAGGACTACGGCAAGCCCGACCACCCGAAGGCCTGGGCCGACCTCGCCCACGTCCTGTTCAATGCCAAAGAGTTCATCTTCGTGGAGTGATGTGAAGAGGAGCCGCACTGTACTGTAGCCGGGGTCTCTGGCCCCGTGCTGCACAGCGCGGGTAGCCCCGGCCTCACAGAGGCCGGCTACAGAAGAAGTTACTTCGTCAGCTTGTCGGTGTCGAGCACCTCGCCGTCGGCGGGCAGGATGAGCTTACGCAGCTCCTTCTCGTCAGCGTCCTGCTTCATACGGATCACGCTCCCATCGCAGAGGGCGACGTGACACCACATCCCGCTGAAGTGCGCGCCGAGTTTCGGCAGCGGCTTCTTCGCGTCGTAGGCCAGGTCGCCCGGCTTGCTCCAGATCACCGGGTCGCCGGCCTCGAACACCAGTCCGGTGTTGCTGGTGCCGTCGGGCACGTTGCCGATGGTGAACTTCGGCTTCGGGTCGAACAGCGTGCCGGGGCCGGTAAACCGCTGGTAGTAGGTCAGCCCCTCTTTCGCCGTCACACGAACCGGCGCGTACAGCTTGGGCATCTTGGCGATGAGCCTCTTGTTGTTCTCGCTGTCCCACGGCTCGTCCAGTTTGAACTCCTTGAACAGCTTGTCCTCTTCGACGAACGGCAGGATGGCGACCCGCCAACTCAGTAGCGGTTTGCCGTCCTTGTCCGTGATGTCGCCGGGGAGCTTGTCCTGATACGAGCTCGCGTAGTTGTGGACCGCGAGCGCGATGTTCTTCATGTTGTTGGTGGCGACCTTGTAGTGCGCCCGGGTCGGGGCCGGCGGGTCTTCGGCCCGCGCGGGCATAGCGACCACGGCCACCGCGATCGCGACGGGGATCCACTTCGCACGCATGACGGCTCTCCTGTTTAGTTGGCGAACGGCGGAACCAGGAACACGATGTCTTCGGCCCGCGGGCCGCCGGGCGGCACCTTGCCGAACTGGTCGACGCGGTCAACGCCGACGCTCCAGAGTACCACCTGACCGGGCCGCACCGCTACGACGTGAGCCTGCTCCGGCGGGCGACCGACCGGGCCGGCCCGCGCAGGCCCGATCAGGTCTTCGCCCGCCGAGCGCCGGTAGCCGAACTCGCGCCCGTCGGAATAGGGGTCGGTGGGCACGCGCGGCAGGTAGCGCGGAACCAGTTCGGCCGCGGTCGTGGGGGCGGTTTTGTGTTCCAGCTCGTAGGCCCGAACCGCGGCCTTGAGCACAACGGCCCGGCGCACGACCCGGAGCAGCGTTTCCGCGTCGGCCAGATCGTTCGCGGTTCGGTTCCGCGAGACGAACATACTCGCGCCGGGTCGCCCGCTCACCAGCGTCATTACCGAGCCGCGGGGCGCGCCGTCGGGCGTGAGGCCGACCAGCCGACGCGTGCGCTCGCGCTCCCACGGTACGGCCCACGCGAACGACACCAGATCGGCCTCGGCCGCGACCCACTCGGGTGGGAATCCCGAGGGCGTGATCGCCGGGGTCAGCCACGCGCCGGGGGCCTGCATGTAGCCGCGGATCACGTACCGGTCCGCGAGCACGTGCGGGCGCGGGTCGAACGACAGCGGGTCGTCGGCACCGGCGGCGATGCCAGCAACGGCGCGGCTCAAGTCGGCTCCGCTGCCGGCTCGTTCGAGCCACCGGTCGGCCGCGTACAGGGCCGCGCGCTCGACCTCGATGCCGGCGGTGAGGGCCAGTTGCCCGGCCCCGTAGCGCATGGTCCGGGCCAGCGCGACCGCGGCGCGGAACGCATCGACAAACGGCTCCGGCTTTCCCTGTGCCTGGAGCTGTAGCCCGCGCGCGAGTAGTGCCACCGCCATGCGCCGGCCGTTTTCCAACGCGGCAGCGGTCACGGCCGCCGAACTCACCAGCGCCGGCGGGTCGTACACCCCGACGGGCCGCGTCGCGGCCACGGCCGCCTGCCCCGGCCACGGCTTGTCGTCGGGGGCGGTGGGCGTTTCGTCGCACAACCGCGCGAGCCACTCGCCCAGTTCCTGGTCGGACGCGATCCAGTTCGCGCGCAGGGCCGCATCGAGGCGCTCGTCGACGCGCGACCGCCGTCGCGGGTCCGCGCCTTCCAGGGTCGTCGCGGCGCGAGCGAACCGGTCGGCCGCGGCCCGGAACTCGCGCCCGCCGACGTTCTCGTCGTAACTCGGCAGCGCGTTCACGAAGGCCACATCGGCGCTCCCGTCGGCGGCGTCCGGCACTTCGAACACTCGGTAGCCGACGGCCGCGAGCAGCACCAGCACCGTCGCCGCGCCCCCGCCGGCGAGCCGCACCAGCGACCCGCGATCCGCCGCGCGGTCCGAGGCCCACGCCCGGATCAGCAGCCGCCCGGTCAGCAGTACGACCGCGGCCGGCGTCCACACCTGCCAGTGCGACACACCGCCGGCCAGCAGCGACGGCCCCCACAGCGCCGCCGCCGCGCCGCCCAGCATCAGGGACACGCCGCACGCCACCACCAGCTTGCGGAACAACAGCCCGCACAGGTGGCCGAACACGAACCCGTACACCGCCGGCACGAGGAAGTACTTCCAGGACTGCGTGCCGAGTTCGTCGAACAGGCGGCTGTGGAACACTGCGGAGAACGTGGTGCGCCCGTGCCAGAACCGGCCGCCCGATTCGAACTGCGAGCGCACCACGCACGGCAGCGCGAGCAGCACGAGCAGCCACACGAGCAGCCCCAGGTGGAGCGCGATCTTCACCCACCACGCGCGGCCGATGGGGAGCCGCTGTTCGCCCCAGAACGCGGCGACGCGGCGCGACTGTTCGTCGCCGAACGCCAGCAGCCCGACGATCGCGCCCGCGCTCAGCGCCAGCGCCGGCCACGCGAACAAGGCCCGCGCGTCCGGGAGCAGGAGCGTGAGGCTGAACGCGACCGCGAAGGCGGACAGCACCAGACACGGTAGCCGGATCTGCCGGAGCGTCAGCCAGACGGTCGCGCGGACGCCCAGCCCCGCGCGCCCGGTCCGATCCGGGACCGGCGCGCACGCATCGAGGACTAGCGCAACAGGCGCGGCACCCGCGGCCCGCGCGCGGTCCGGCGCGGTGAACCGCCACGCCGAGAACCCCAGCGGCGTGACCACCATCAGCACCTGAAACACGGCCCACCCGGACGGGCGCGGCATCGACGACGCCGGGGGCGTGAAGAACAACATGATGGGGAAGAGGAAAACGAACATCGCCACCGCCGCGAACGGGATCGCGATACCGACCGAGCCGAGTGTGGTGCGCGCGAGCGTGGAGCCGAGCGCGCCCCAGGCGAACGCCAGCCCCGCGTAGACCGCGAGCCGCCGCGCGAACGCGCCGTCGGCCACGCCCAGCGCCGCCGCGACGGTGACGACCAGAACGATCTGAATAGCGGCCAGCGCGACGCCCGCGAGCACCTTCGCCCGCCACAGCGCCCACCGCCCGGTCGGGAGCGCTTCGAGGAACGACATAGTGCCGGCTTCCTTCTCGGCGGCGAACAGCGCGCCGCCGCACACCATGCCCGCGGTCACGACCAGCATGAGGGCGACGAGCCGCGCGGCCCCGATTGAGCGGATCACATCGCCCGGCGGCGCGCCGTGAACCGGCGGCTCGGCGAGCATCGCGACCGCGACGAGCAACCCGCCGCCGACCACGGCGAGCGTCGCCGCGATCAGCCCTTGTTCCCGCAGTTCCTTCCACACGACGGCGCGAATCACCGGGCGGTCCTCGAGCGGATTCGGCGAGCGACTTGCTATTCAACGACCTTGCGTACGAGCGGCGGGCCGTTCTCCGGTGGGGCCGTGGTCGGCTTCGCCATCAGGCCGGCGTACACTTCTTCCAGCGAAACGGCGGTGTCCTCAATGTCGGACAGGTCCGGGCGCTGGCGCAGGGTCGCGAGCGCGGCCGGGTCCGGGTCTTGTAGCAACACCTGCCAGAAGTGGCCCGTACTGGACTTCTCCAGAAGTGTGCCCAGCCCGGACGGGTCCGGCGGCGCGGTCGTGAACCGCAGGCTCACACGCCGCACCTTCTGCCGCACCTGTTCGAGCGGCGCGTGCAGGATCATCTTGCCGTCGCGCAGCAGGCCGACGTGCGTGCAGGCGCGCTCCAGTTCGGCAATCGAGTGACTGGTGATGAAGACGGTGCGCCCGCTCGCGGCGAGGCTCGCCAAGCTCGCCAGGAACTCGCGGCGGGTGAGCAGGTCGAGGCCGCTCGTCGGTTCGTCCAGTAGGAGCACTTCGGGATCGGGGGCCAGCGCCAGCGCCAGCCCCACGCGGGCGTAGCCGCCCTTCGATAGGTCTTTGAGCCGCTTGTCCGCGTCGAGGCCCAGCCGGTCGGCCCACTCTTTGAACCGCGGCAGGAACCCCGGCTTGTGGAACGACGACGTGAACCAGCCGATGTCGCCGACGCTCATCCAGT
This sequence comes from Planctomycetia bacterium, assembly GCA_005773755.1. Classification (GTDB taxonomy): domain Bacteria; phylum Planctomycetota; class Planctomycetia; order Gemmatales; family Gemmataceae; genus Gemmata. The sequence continues at coordinate 4,101 of SXHE01000599.1, read as the reverse complement.
CGTAGAATCGCGGGCGCTCGGGCATGTAGCCGACCCGGTGCCGCAGTTCGGTGGCCTTCGCCCAGCAGTCGAGGCCGAGGATGGTCGCGCGGCCGGTGTCCGGCGGCGCGAGGCCGGTCAGAATCTTCATCGTGGTGGTCTTGCCCGCGCCGTTGTCGCCGAGGAAGGCGTACACGGCCCCGCGCGGCACCCGCAGGTTCAGCCCGTCGAGGGCCGACTTGCCGCGGTACCGGACCACCAGGCGCTCGATCTCGATTACGTCGTCTGCCATCGATATGCGCGCTCGCCTTCCGCTAACTGGTCACCGCGCGAAGAACTTGTCTTTGACCTGTGGGTTCACGACCCAGTCCGCCGGCCACTCGCCCGCGAGCAGTTTCACGATGGCGGTCGCCGGCAACTTCGCCATGTCCTGCCGCGACCGCTGGTCCACGCCGGCCGTGTGCGCCGTCAGGATGATGTTGTCCAACTCGAACAGCGGGCTGTGGCGCAGCGGCTCGGTCTCGAACACATCCAACCCGGCCCCGGCGATCCGCTTCGCCGCGAGCGCGGCGTGCAGGTCAGCCTCATTCACCACGCCGCCGCGCGACGTGTTCATCAGGTACGCGGTCGGCTTCATGAGCGCGAGCGTGTCCTTGCGCATCAGGTTCTTCGTGAGCGGCGTCTTGGGAACGTGAAGCGTCACGATGTCGGCGCGCGAGAGCAACTCCTCCAGAACAACGAGCGGGACGGAGTGCTGTTTCACGAACGCCTCGTCCGGGGCGATCTCGGTGGCGAGCACGTCCATGCCGAAGGCGCGGGCGCGCGTCACCATCGCCTTGCCGATGCGCCCGAGGCCGACGATGCCCAACGTCTTACCACGCAGGTTAGACACCGTACGTCGGGGCCACAGCCCCTTGCGCACTTCAATGTCCTGTTCGCGGAAGTTGCGCGCGAGCGCGAGCATCAGCATGAAGGCGTGTTCGGCGACGGCCTCCTGGTTCGTGCCGGGCGCGTAGCACACCGCGATGCCGTGGTCGGTGGCGGCGGCCAGATCGACGCCGTCGTAGCCGACGCCGGCGCGGGCGATCACCTTCAGCCCTGCGGAAGCGGCCTTCGCAATCACGGCCCGCGTGTACGGCTCACTGCCCGCGAGCGACGCCACGCACCCCGGCAGGTGTTCGAGCAGGTCGGCCTCGCTCATTTGCTGTTCGGTGCCGGGCGTATTGTGCGGCGAGAACTGGATCGTGTACCCGGCGTCGGTAAGCACCGGTGCGTAGACGGGTTGGATTTCCCGAAGGTGCGCGGGGGCGACCAGAACGCGGCGACTCATCGGTGCGGGTCCGGGGATGCGAGTGAGAAAGATCAACGATCAGGATACGGATTCGTGTCCCGTTGTGAACGAAGAGCGATGTCGAACCTGGGCATAGGACGCCGTGTCCGGTTCGCCAAGCCCCGCGACGAGATTTTGAAGACCGCGTGAGGGCCGGACGGTTGGGCCGTCCTATTTGGGGGACAGAAGTAGGGCTTGGGGCGCGCCGGGCGCGCCCGCATTCTGGGGAATCGAGGCCATGTTGCTTGACGTATGACACAACCCGGCTGATGATACCATTACGAGGTGCGGGTGTTCCGCACCACACCAGCCGGCATGGCACGGTCGAGTAATCGACCCCGGAGGCAGCCCCACGACAACGGTGATTTACACCTCTGTTCGTTTGCGGCACCCAACGCCTCCGGGAGTACCACTGCCCTGAAGGAGGCCACTTGAACACCGCCACGTTGAGCACGGTGAGCACGGTGCCCGCCCCGCAGCCGACCCGCCTGAGCAGCGCCCTTCACCGGGCCTGTGTCGCGGCCAAGACCGCCGCCGACAACAAGGGTCGCGACATCTTGGTGCTGGACCTGCGCCCCTGCACCCCCCTGTTCGACTACTTCGTCATCAGTACCGGCACCAGCCGTCGCCAGATCCACACGGTCGCGGAAGAGTCGGACGCTGCCCTGCGCGCGGAGGGCGACCACCGCCTGGGGATCGAGGGCTACGAAGCCAGCAAGTGGATCGTGCAGGACTACGGCGACGTGGTGATTCACGTGTTCGACACAGACACGCGCGACTACTACAAGCTCGAAGAGCTGTGGGCCGACGCCAAGAAGATCGACTGGGAGAGCGAATTGGAATGACCCCGACATGCCCACTGATTGCGTTCAGTGGGCTGCCTATAACGAACCTGTCGGCCAACTCGCGCCTCTTGTAGGCGCGAGCTTGGCCGACAGTCGCTTTTGCAGACCACTGAGCGGGGGCGTTAGCCCCCTGTGCGAAATGAACTTGCTCACCCAACTCCGTTCGCTGTTCGAGCCGACACTAACGGCTCTCGCCCCGGACAAGGCGAAGGTGCCGGACCTGCTCGCCGCGATCAAACCCTCCGCAAATGCCGACAACGGCGACTATCAGGCCAACTGTGCGATGGCGATGGGCAAGGCGCTCGGTCAGAAGCCGCCGGACGTGGCGAAGGCGCTGATAGTATCGCTGCCCGCAAACGACGTGCTGGACGAGCCGACCGTCGCCGGGCCGGGGTTCATCAACTTGCGCCTCAAGTCGGACTTCATCGCCCGCGCGGTTCAGGGCATCGCCACCGATCCGAAGCTCGGCGTCACAGCCGTCGCGAACCCTCGCACGTTCGTGATCGACCTGAGCGGCCCGAACGTGGCGAAGCCGCTACACGTCGGCCACCTGCGCAGCACGATCATCGGCGACTCGCTCGTCCGCATCCTGCGCTTCCTCGGTCATACGGTCATCGGCGACAACCACCTGGGCGATTGGGGCCTCCAGTTCGGCATCCTGATCCACGGCTACAAGAACTTCCGAGACAACGCGGCGTTCGCGGCCGACCCGGTGCGAGAACTCGCGCGCCTCTACATCCAGATCAACAAGCAGTTCAAGAAGGAGGATGAAGAAGACGAGGGGCCGACCGACGATCCGTTGAAAAAAGCGTGCCAGGAAGAAACCGCGAAACTACACGCCGGCAACCCCGAAAACGTCGCGCTGTGGAAGTCGTTTATTCCGGCGTGCTTGGAGATGCTGCGCCCGATCTACGAGCGCCTGAACGTGAAGATCGACCAAGCGCTCGGCGAGAGCTTCTACAACCCGATGCTGTCGGGCGTCGTGACGGACATGCTCGCGAAGGAGATCGCGTTCGAGAGCAAGGGCGCGATCGTGATACCAAACGCAAAGGGAATCGTTCCGCGAACGGTCGAGGAACAACAATGCGAGGAACCGCCCGCGATCATTCGCAAGGGCGACGGCGCGTTCACGTACACGACGACCGACTTAGCGACGATCAAGCACCGCATGGAATCGTGGAAGCCGGACGCTCTGCTTTATGTTGTTGGCGCGCCGCAGGCGCTCCACTTCAAAACGATCTTCGCGCAGTCTCGGCGCTGGGGATACACGGACGCGGAGTTCCAGCACCTGGCATTCGGTTCCATGCTTGGTGCTGATCGTAAGCCCTTCGGTGCCCGCAAAGGGGGCGCGGTGGAACTGATGGATCTCCTCGACGACGCGGCGAAGCTGAGTCTACAGAAGTACGAGGATAGCGTTGCCGCGCGCCGCGCCAGCGGCCATAAGGTCTACGAAGCGACCGTGGCGGAGAAGGCGGAGATCGCGGAGGTGGTTGGCGTGGGGGCGGTAAAATACGCCGACCTGAGCCAGAATCGCACCACGGACTACGTATTCGACCTCGACAAGATGACCGCGACCGTCGGCAACACTGCGACGTACATGCAGTACGCCTACGCCCGCTGCCGCAGCATCTTCCGCGAGGGCGGCGTCGATGAGGCACGGTTCCGCACGAACCCGCCGGCGGTGCTGCTCACGCACCCGGCCGAGCGCGCGCTGTCGCTTCAACTCCTCAAGTTCCCCGAAGCGGTCGAGAACGCCACGGCCGACTACCTGCCGCACCTCATCACCGCGTACCTGTGGGACTTGGCGAAGAGCTACAGCGTATTCTTCGAGAACTGCCCGGTGCTGAAGGCCGAATCGCCGGAGTTGAAGGATAGCCGCCTGCTGCTGGTCGGTCTGGTGGGGCGCGTCATCAAGCAGGCGCTCGACCTGCTCGGCATTCGGGTCGT
>SXHE01000598.1 GCA_005773755.1 Planctomycetia bacterium | reverse complement strand
TTCCGCGTGGGCAACCTGTACATCAACCGCAAATGCACCGGCGCGCTGGTGGACCGCCAGCCGTTCGGCGGCTTCAAGTTGAGCGGCATCGGCTCCAAAGCCGGCGGCCCCGACTACCTGCTCCAGTTCGTGCTGCCCCGCACGATCACCGAGACCCAGATGCGCCGCGGCTTCGCCCCAGAAACCGCCGCGGGGGAGTGAACAAGCAACCTACGGAGAACGCCCATGAGCAAGTCCCAACCACCTGAGCCGTCAGACTATGGCAACCCGTTTGACAAGAACGGTAACCCGAAGCTGACGAGCGTCATCCGCCGCGAAGCGAATGCTCGAAATCGAGCGAATCGCAAGCGACTGCTTTGGCTCTGTTCGCACTTCGGGCTAAAACTCATTTTCATAGCCGCGATGATGTTCGTCGGGTTCGTAGGTGCCGCCTGCTGCACGGGTTTTTTGCTCGGTGACGACAGGGCGATTTGTGTAAAACGGGCAATCGGTGCCGTCCAGGGGATGGGGTTTGGCGTGGGCATCGCGCTATTATGGTTCCTCCGCCTGCAACCACGCGACGACGGACGTCCACTGAAAGCCATGACCGCTGTCAACTGGATCCTCATTTTCTTCTTGATTGTTGTGTGCAAGGGCGGCACCGTCGGACTCGCCGTTGTCGCCCTCTCTGGCGGTGGCAGCCCGCCCGGACATAGCATCGTTTGCATCTTCAGCTCAATAGCCGCCGCGGTCGCAATGATGATCTCTGCCGTCGAGGTTTGCGGCATAAAGCGCACGTGTTCCGAACTTGATGCCGGCCCCACAACCGCGCCGAAAGAAGCATCACCAAAACCCCCGGAACCGCCACCGGAACCCGCGATGTGGAATACGTGAGTAGTTCATTGCGGCTTACCTCCTTCGACCGATGTACGGGGTGACAGCAGAAAAAGTTGTTCACGAATCGTGCTCCGGTTATGGTTGGTGCCTCAGTCGGTCGCCGAAGCGCTTCAGTAGGCGGTCGCGGTAGGGTTCCGGTAGCGCGGAGAGCGACAGGCGAATGTCCGGGATCGAGTCGAAGTGCGGGCACTCCAGGATGTCGTCGGCCGCTTGCCGCGCGACGACGCGGGCGCGGAACGTGTGCAGGTGCCGCAGGTGCGGAATCTTGGTGAGCTTGTCCGCCTTCTTCATGTACCAGATCATCAGCCGCCGAACCGGGGTCGCGGTGAACAGTTTGGCCGCGTACTTCGCGAGCGTCCCGGTCGATTGCACGCGGAGCAGGCCGGCGAACCCGCGGTCAAAGGTCTTCCCGTCGAGCCAATCCGGGGCTTTGACCCAGTGGACGTTCTCCTTATCCGGCACGGGCAGTTCTCGCAACCACGTTTCGCCGAACTGGGTCTGAAGCGCGCTGGCGCGGCGGTCCAACTTCTTCCGGCGGGCGTCGTCCGTCGGGAGCCGGGCCGCTTCGACCTGTACGCGAATGAACTCCGCGCGGTGGTCCTCGCTGTGCTCTTGCAGCCAGTCGGCGAACACCAAGCGCGGGGTGTCGTCGTCCGGGTTGTCGCAGATCGCGCGCATCAGCGCGGCGCGCTCGTTCATGGGCTTGCTCCGCGAACCCGCATTGAGGGCCGGTATTCGCGTATGGTACAACACCGTTCAGGAGAAATCACATGTCCGTAACCGCGACCAAGCCGCGAACGCCCGCGCCGGAGTTCGCCGAGAACGCCGGGTTCCGCCCGTTCACCCTCGACGAATACCACCAGATGATCAGCGCGGGCATCTTGCTCGACGGCGAACCCGTCGAACTTCTCGAAGGGTGGATGATCAAGAAAATGTCGCACGGCACGCCCCACGACGCGATTCTGCAAGCACTCTACAAGCGCCTGTTGCGCCTCGCGCCGGACGGGTGGGACGTGCGCGGGCAGTCGGCGATCACACTACCAGACGACGATAGCGAGCCGGAACCGGATTTCGCGGTCGTCCGAGGCGACGAATCGACCTACCGCAACCGGCACCCCGGCCCGGCCGACATTGGTATCGTGGTCGAGGTCGCGCACAGCTCGCTTCGTGTGGACCGCGTCGGCAAGGCGCGCATCTACGCGCGGGCGGGGATCGCGGTGTACTGGGTGGTGAACGTCGCGGAGAAGGTGATCGAGGTGTACACGAACCCCAGCGGGCCGACCGACGCCCCGGCCTACGCGAAGCGCGACGACTACGCTGTTGGGACAACTGTGCCCGTCGTACTCGACGGCAACGCGGTCGGCGCGATCACGGTTGCGGAGGTGTTTGGCTGAGTGGCTTGTGTTGCGGGGCGATGGCGACCACCGGCAGGCCGAGTAGCTTCTTGATCGGGATGAACTCCCCCACGTCGTTCCCCTCGATGCGGTGGCCGATCCACTGGAGCAGATAGCCCAGCGCGATCGCACCCACGCCCCAATACCAATCGGTGATGAACAACAGCACCACGCCCGCGAACGCGAGCGGGATGCCCAGCATGTGAATCCAGTAGTTCGACGGCGCCTGATGCCGGTCCAGCCAGTTGCCGCGAGCGCGGCCCGCGAACCTCAACAGCTTGCGCGCGATGGGGAAGCTCATGAGGACAGTTTCAAGTTCCGCGTTCCAAGTTTCAAGTTGTTCCGCGTACCATTAACTTGGAACTCTGGAACTCGGAACACTGGAACTCCCCCGATGATCGCACCCTCCATTCTGTCGGCCGACTTCTCCAAGCTCGGCGAACTCGTGCGCGAGATCGAAGCCGCCGGCGCGAACCGCGTTCACGTCGATGTCATGGACGGACACTTCGTCCCGAACCTGAGCATGGGCGCGATCGTGGTCAAGGGGCTGCGCCCGGTCACGAAGCTGCCGCTGGAAGTTCACCTAATGGTCGAAGACCCCGGCCGCTTCCTCGACGGCTTCGTGAAAGCCGGGTCCGACACGCTAATCGTTCACCTGGAAGTGTTGCCCGACCCGCGACCGATGATCGAGCAGATCCGCGGGATGGGCAAGAAGGTCGGGCTGGCGTTCAACCCCGACATGCCGGTCGAGCGCATCGAGCCGTACCTGCGTGACATCGACCTGGCACTGTGCATGACGGTGTTCCCCGGTTTCGGCGGGCAGCCGTTCATCCCCGAAAGCATCGACCGCCTAAAGGCCCTGCGCGCGCTGGTCGAGAAGCACAACCCCGCGTGCGAGATCGAGGTGGACGGCGGCATCGACGCGAAGACCATCGCGGACGCCGCGACCGCGGGCGCGAACGTGTTCGTCGCCGGCACCGCGGTCTTCGGCGCGAAGAACGGCCCCACCGCGGCCGTGAAGGAGCTTGAGGGGCTTGTTCGTGGCGAACGGCCGGCGTGAGCTGACGCGAACTCAGGTGAAGCCACCTCACGAGCCTGCGCGCTCAGCGTCGTCCTCTCACCGGCCGGCTCACGCCGGCCGTTCGCCACGAACAGGGGCTTACGCGACTTCCCGCGTAACGCTCATCGTGTCGCGGAACTTTACGTCTCCGATCAGGCACGGGTGCTTGTACTGCTCCGGGGAACCGCCGGTGGTGGCGAGCCTTGCGCGGTCCCACGCGGCCCACGCGCCCGCCGGGATCAGCGCGGCGCGTAGCGGCCCCAAGCGCCCGCTTTCGCGCTTGGCCGCGTACTCCACGTTCTCCGCGCCGAGGTGGGCGTCGAACTCTTTCAGGAACAGCTTCAGGCGCGGTTCGTCGGTCGCGTCCGGGGCTTCGAGGAAGAGCGCGTAGTACGGCTGCTTGTCGTCCCACACCGGCGCGATGCTGTACGCCGTCACCGGTTGTGGGACGCGCCGGGCCACCGCGTCCATCGCCTTCGTGACGTGGTACTCGCTCAGCTTCTCGCCGGTCAGGTTCGCGAACCGGTGGCCCTTGCCCAAGAACTCGACTTCTGGCGTGCGGCCGAAGAACCCCGTCACGCGAACGAGGTCCGAGATGTGGTAGCGGTACAGCCCGTAGGTCGTCGTCGGCAGGATGTAGTAGCTCTTCCCTTCCAGCAGTTCGTGCGTGCCCAGCACCGTCGGCTTGGGCGAGTCGATCTCGCCTTCGGGCACGAACTCGAAGTAGTGCGACCAGATGTCGAGCACGCCGCTGCTGGTGCCGCCGCGCAGCGGGATCGTGAACCGGCCCTCGCTGGCGAGCAGGCCCAGGTCGTGGATCGGCGGCTCGCCGAAGTATTGCGGGAGCTGCCGCAGGTACGGCCCCATGCTGCCGCCGGTCCAGCAGTTGATGACAGTGCCTTCCGTCGGCCACACGTCCATCGGATACAGCCGACCGAGCTTGGACGCGACCGCGCTCAGCTCGCCGGCGCGCGTCGCGTCCTTCTTCAACAGCGGAGCGAGGTGGGCGCGAATCTCCGGGGCGATGTCGAGGTCCGCGCGAAGGGTGCCGTCGCACAGGTCGCGCAGCAGGTGTTCTTTCTCGGCGTCGAGCGTGCGGGCCAGTTGAATGAGCGTGCTGGGGTTCGCGGCCATCAGTTGCGACACGTTGCGGCCGATGGAGAACCGCAGGGCGACGTAGTAGCGGGCCTTCGCGTCCTTGATCTTCCCCGTTACGTAGGGCACCGCGTACATCCGCTTGATGATGCGCTTCTGCACCATCGCCGTGTAGCCGGACAGGTTGCCGCACGGGATGCCGGCCGGCGTGCGGAACTCTTCGGGGTCGCCACCCAGTTGCACGATGGGGCGCATCGCGATCCGCCGGCCGCGGTTGTCGCGATACATCTTCACGCCCCACATGTTCCAGCCGCGCTTGTACGCGGCGAGGTAGGAGTCCGTGACCGGGATCAGCTTGCGGCTGGCGGTGGTGCCGCTGGTGAGCGCGAACATGAGCACGCGCGGGTTCGCGAGCAGCGCCCGCGTGTCGCCGTTCTGAACCTTCTCGATGTACGGGGCGACGTACTCGTAGGGCGCGATCGGCACGTTGTTGCGGTACTCCGCGACGGTGTTGATCGCGGCGAACTTGTGGTCGCGGCCGAACTGCGTGTCGCGCTGGTGAATCAGAATCTGGTCGAGGAGCAGCTTCTGCGCGGCTTCGGGGTTCTGGCAATCGGCCTCAAAGCGGCGCAACTGCCGGCGCACGGGATACGTCAGCAGCCGGCCGAGGCGGACGAGCAGGAAGCGTTTCAGCGACATGGCATCACCCGCGCGCGACGAAGCCCACGACGGTGTCGTGGGCTTGAGGGGCGAACGCCGCTCGCGAAGCCGCAAGCGGCATCAGATCAGACAGGCACAACAGATTCACTCACCTCGCCCAGGTGCAGGTCGAAGAACTGCACGACGGCGCGGTTGTACTCGTCGCCGGCGACGTGGAGCGCCTGATTGTGCTTGGCCTTCGGCACCAGCCACAGCTTCTTCACGCCGCTGGCGCGGTCGAAGATCGCGCGAGCCATGTCGGGCTTGATGTAGGTGTCGCCGTCGCCGTGGATCATCAGCAGCGGGCGGTTGAGGCGTCCGGTGGCTTTCTCGACGCTGGGGTACACGACGCCGCGGTTGCGGGCCACCTTCTTCACGCCGACGCCGCCGATCATGCCGTAGAACCAGCTCGGCAGCGCCCGCTGGAGCAGCCGCTTGCCGCTGTAAATCTGGATCCACCGCTGCATGTACGGGATCATCGTGGTGTGCGTGCCGTACATGCCGTCGGTGGCGACGCACTTCACCCACGGGTCGGTGGAGGCGACGATCACGCCGGTGCTGCCGCCCTTGCTGATCCCGAACAGGCCGATGCCGCGCGGGTCCGCGTCCGGGCGGGCCTTCAGGTACGCGACCGCGGCCCGCATGTCGGACACGTCGCGATCCGTCACCCACTGGAGCGGTTCGTAGTTCGGATCGCGTTCGCTTTCACCCTGGTTCCGCGGCTCCATCGCGAACACGTCGTACCCGGATTCGACGAGCGCCTGGCAGTACTGCCGGCACGCCCACCGGTTCGAGCCGAACTCGAGGCCGAACAGGATGACGCCGCGGCGCTGGGGCGCGGCGGTGCGCAGGTAGCACCCGCGCAGGGCCAGCCCGTCGGCCGCGGGGACCGACACCTCGTCGGCGGCCGGGTCCGGCTCGCCGCGGGGCACCACGAACAGCGGCTTCTCCTGGAAGATGCGGGTCACGAACCCCATGTACTTCCAGCGCACGTAGAGGTACACCACGGCCAGCCCCAGCCCCCACGCGATGGCGGGGACTGCGAGAACCGTGATGACGATCCAGAGCCAGAAAACCACTACGAATCTCCGTGTAGAAACGCGAAGCTGGAATTATAGGGCGCAAGTCCGAATAAGCCAGGGCGAGCGGGGACGTATGCCCCGCCGTTCTCTTGATACCTCATTTAGAACAGGGGCTTACGCCCCGCTCGCCCTTTTACCCCTTGAACTCGCTCACCACGAGCGAGATATTCTGTCCGCCGAAGCCGAAGCTGTTGGACAGGGCGTGCCGGAACCGGACCTCGCGGGCGTGCTTCGGGACGTAATCCAGGTCGCACTCCGGGTCGGGCGTCTCCAGGTTGATCGTCGGCGGGATCACACCGTTGCGCAGCGCCGTTACCGTAATCACCAGTTCCGCGACGCCCGCCGCCGCTATTAAGTGTCCGAGCATACTCTTGCTGCTGGAGACCGGCACCTTGTAGGCGTGCGGCCCGAACACGGCCTTGATGCCCTTCGTCTCGGCCGCGTCGTTGGCCTGCGTGCTCGTGCCGTGCGCGTTGACGTACCCGATGTCGGTGGCGTTCAGGCCGGCGTCGGTCAGGGCGTCGGCGATCGCGCGGATCGCGCCCTTCCCTTCGGGGTGCGGGTCGGTCATGCGGAACGCATCGGCGGTGCTGCCGTAGCCGGTCAACTCGGCCAGAATGTTCGCCCCGCGGGCCTTCGCGGATTCGAGTTCTTCGAGCACCATCAGCCCCGCGCCCTCGCCGATCACGAACCCGTCGCGGGTCAGGTCGAACGGGCGGCTGGCCGTTTGCGGGCTGTCGTTGCGCTGCGAGAGCGCCGTGAGCCGGTTGAACCCGCTGATGCCCAGCGGGGTAATCATGCTGTGCGACCCGCCGGCGAGCATGATGTCGGCCTCGCCGGTGCGGATCATCTCCAGCGCCTCGCCGATGGCCTGCGAGCTGGCGGCGCACGCGGTCTGGCACGACGCGAACGGCCCGTCCAGTGCGAACTCGTTCGCCAGATACCCGCTCGGCACGAACATCTCTTGCTGCTCTTCTTGCGGGCCGCTGAGCCGCTGCATCAGCAGGCCGACGGCCCGGCGGATGTTCGTCGTGCGCTCGCCCGGCTGGGTGCCCGCGGCCGTGCTGCTCGTGAGCGCCTCGAAGTCTTCTTTCCCCTCGCCGGAGCCGAGGTACACGCCCATCCGCGAGCGGTCGCCGTTCTCGTGGAGCAACCCCGCTTCGGCCAGCGCCATCCGACCCGCGGCGAGCGCGAAATGGGTGTTCACGCCACAGTTGGCGTACCGGGCCGCGTTGGGGATGAACTTCGCGAGGTCGAACCCAGTCACCTCGGAGGCGAACGTGGTGGGGAACGTGCGCGCGTCGAAGTGTGTGATCGGCCCGACCGCGGTGCGGCCCTCCACCTGGCTGGCGAACAGCTCGCCCACGCTGTGCCCCAGCGGGGTAATCACGCCCATCCCGGTGATGACGACTCGGCGGCGCATGGCACTAGCCTTCCCACTTCTTCACCACGGCGACGGCGCACTGGCCCAGCGCCGTGTACGACACCTTGACCACATACGGTTTCGCGACCGGGCGCGGCGCGCCGGTGTGGACCGCGACCGGGCACGCCGGGTCCGGGGTCTCGTGGTTCAGCGTACCCGGCAGCGCGCCGTGCTTCAGTGCCAGTACGCTACACGCCAGCTCCAGCAGCCCGGACGCGGCTCCGAGGTTCCCGAACCGGCTCAGGGGGGCGAACACCGGGGTGTCGCGGCCGAACACCTCCGCGATCCCGCGGGCCTCGAACGCGTCGCCGGCCGTCGTGCCGGTGCCGTGAGCGTTCACATGGTCGACGTCCGCGGGTGCGATGCCGGCCGCGGCCAAAGCGTTTCGGATCACCCGCGCCAAACCCGGCCCCTTGTTCCCGCGATCCACGCCCGCGGCCCAGCCCATCACTTCGCCCAGGACGTTCGCGCCGCGGGCCTTCGCGTGGTCCAGGTCTTCGAGCGTGAAGACGGCCGCCCCCTCGCTGGACACGGTGCCGTCGCGGGTCAGGTCGAACGGGCGCACGGCGCGTGCCGGATCGTCGTTGCGGCGCGACAGTTCCATGAACGAGTTGTACCGGCAGAGCGTGATCGGGCTGATCCGGCCCTCGCTCCCGCCGACGACCATCACGTCGGCCGCGCCACGGCGGATGATGCGGCCCGCTTCGGCCCGCGCGACCAGCCCGGCGGAGTCGCCAGGACTCTGCGTGTTGCGCGGCCCCTGCAGGTCGTACAGGATCGTGCTGTG
>SXHE01000597.1 GCA_005773755.1 Planctomycetia bacterium | reverse complement strand
CGCGATCGGGGACTTCATCTCCCGCTGCCTGTTCCGCCGGGTCGAGGTTCTCGCCGAGATCCTTGCGGGCGCGGATCGGGCCGTCCTGGCTTGCGTTCCGGCGCTCGGGCGTGCCGCTCCGAAATCCGTTTCTGGGGTGGCCGGGGACCGGGACCAGTTGCAAGAAACCATCCGCCAGCTCCACACGATTTGTGGGCCCGACGGTGAAGCGACCGTTCGCGACTCGTGCGTAATTCTGGCACAGGTGTACGCCGCGTTCCACCCGGCGCCGGACGTCGGGTGGCTCGGCCTCCCCGATCACGTCATCGAGGCCGGCCGGCTCACCTTGCGGCACCGCTTTACCAATACCCGGAACCCCGAACTGACGGAGCGGGTCGCGGCCGCGCTGGGCGACCTGAGACGGCTGTACGCGAACGAACCGCCGGGGCAATCCGCTCTGGAGGAAGCGGTGGCGCGGGGTGGCCTCGTCCTGACCACGTCGCCGTGTGCCGCCTACTGGGAGAAGAAACTTCTCGCGATCAACTGGGTCAATAACGACCGCCCGTGGAAGATGCTTGTCGCGCTCGCCCGCAGGGGCCGGTTCGGGGCCGCCGTCGAGGACCGGGATTTGTTCCCGGGCGGCGCCTCCTTCTCCGCAATGCCGAACCTGTTCGGACGCCTCAAAGGACTCCTCCCCGCCGAACTGTGGAAACAGATCATCCCCGGGGTCGAACCCCGGTCGTACCGCCTGGAACTGGACCCGGCACAAATCGTCGTCATCGACAAGCCCGCCTGATCACCCGACAGCATCACGTCCCGGTTGATTCCAGCCTTCCGAAAGTCTCACACCACATCGCCCGCCGCGTGAGCGCGGCGTGAGGGGGCGGCGGTACCGTTCGTGTCGTCGGCTTACCGGTCGGAGGCAACTCCCCGACCGGTGCCGCCGCGTTCGGGAACCGACCCGGACCGGTGTCGGGCCGATCCGCGCGTACCGCGTGGCCTCATTCGGCCCGGTCGTGTCGCGCGAGCGTGTCGTCACTGACCCAAGGAGACCTTCCGATGTCGAGCTTCGATCCCACGCTGGTGCCCCGTAACGGCGCCGCGCTGATGGTGCTGATCATCGCCCGGATCAGCACGGTCCACCAGGACCTCCGCAGCCTGGCCGACCAGATCGCCCTGTGCGAGCGCTACGTCCGGGACCGGTATCCCGGACCCGTTCACTTCGACCCCATCCAGAGTCAGGGGTCCGGCGAACTCCTCGACCGTGTGGAACTGGCACAGGCCGAGGCCGCGGTCGAATCCGGCCGGTTCGACCTGGTCGTCGTCGAGGACCTCGGCCGCGTCTGCCGCCGCAACCGCGCGATCGACTTCTGCGAACTGTGCGAGGACGCGTGTACGCGCCTCGTGGCGATCAACGACACCCTCGACACCGCCGACGAGAACTGGCGCCTGAGCGCCTTCTTCGCCAGCTTCAAGCACGAGAGCGGCAACAAGGACACCTCGAAGCGGATCCGCCGCACCCTCCGGAACCGGTTCGAGCAGGGCGGGGTCGTGCAGACGTTCCCGTACGGGTACATCAAGGCGCCCGGCGCGAAGTCCGACGCGGACGTATGCAAGGATCCGGACGCCGAACCGATTTACGAAAAGTGGTTCGCGCTTCTGGAGGCCGGCGCCAGCTACGCCGAGGTGGCCGACTGGCTCAACGCCCAGAAGGTGCCGACCGGTGGCTGGGCGCGGGGCGACAAATGGGACGGGCGGATGGTGGCCCGGGTCACACACAACCCGATCCTCACGGGGTACCGGCGGCGGAACGAGCGGATGAGCCAGCGGGTGAACAAGACCGGGCGGCGGCGCTCGGTCAAGGCGCCCGCGGACCAGCGGCTGATGCGGCACGCCCCGAACTTGCAGTTCATCGACCCGGCGCGGTACGACCGGCTGATCGCCACACTGGCCGCCCGACACGACGCATGCGCCCGCGGGCGCCGGGCGGGCACGCCGGACACCCGCGCCGGCGTGCCGAAAAAGCGCACCGTGTGGCCGGGGCAGCACATCGTGTGCGGGGTGTGCGGGCGGCTGTTCTACTGGGGCGGGCACGGGCAGACGGACCACATGATGTGCGCCGGCGCCCGCGACTACGCGTGTTGGAACGGGGCCACCTTTGACGGGGACAAGGCCGGTCGGCAGGTGGCCGCCGCCGTGCTTGCCGCGGTCGAGTCCCTGCCCGAGTTCGACGACACGTTCCGGGCGAAGGTGGAGGCCGCCGCCGGGGCGCGCCGGGCCGGTCGGGACGAAGCCCTCCGCCGATTGGACCGGGAGGTCGGGCAGGCCGAACGCGAACTGGTGAACGTGCTCGACGCGGTGGCGCAAGCGCGGTTCAGCGTGGCGCTCCAGGTGCGGCTCGCGGAGACCGAAGCCCGGGCGGTCCGGCTTCGGGCCGAGCGAGCGGACCTCGACCGGCAGCCCGACGACGTTCCGGTCTTGCCGCCGGTCGGCGAGTTGAAGGAGCGGGCGCGGGCGGAGGTCGGTCGGATGGCGTTCTGCGACCCGGCCTTCGGGCGGCTGATGACCGCCCTGGTGCCGCGGCTCGAGATCTTTCCGTATCGGCCGCTCGACGGTGGGGCGGTGGTGGTGCGGGCCCGCGCGGTCATCAACTTCGCCCCGCTCGCCGCACCGGTCGCCGGCATGGCCCTCGGCGGGTTGATCACCCGCGTGGTGACGCTCGACCTGTTCGACCCGCCGCAGCGGGTGGCCTTCCGCGAGCGGGTCGTCGCGCTGCGGGACGCGGGCCTGACCGAGCGTGCGGCTGCCGACGAGCTCGGGCTGACAGTGACCGCCGCGCAGAGGGCGATGGGTCTGCACCGGCTGATGCGGGCGGTCGGGGCGACCGACCCGTACGTGCTCCTGACCGCCCCGCCGTCCGACGACGGCAAGCTCTGCCGCCACCGGCACCCGCGGTACGAGTTCCGCCCCCTGGAGGGCTACCCCGTCCACCCGACCGATGTCGTCTGAGAGGTTCCGCTCTCCCGACACCACGTCCACCCCGCACGGCAATATCGTGCGGGGTATTTTCGTTTTCCTGATGCGGAGTGTCCATGTCCGACAAAACTGATGAACCCGACCGACCTGTCGATCAGGTCCGCCGCGCTCTCGACGAGTTCCTGGACCGGTTGGCCCGGGCCGTCGCGGCGAAACTCACCCCCCCGACCCAACAGCCGGACGTATTACCGGTCGCGCCGCCCGGTACTCGCTCCCCCGAGGATGAACGCGCGTGAGCTCGCACCACGGGCGCCCGACTCTCGACGCCCGGTCGAGAAGTTCCGGCGGCCGAACATCCGTCCCGCGCCGGTCGGCAAGTTGCCGATTGGCGCGGTTCCATTTCCGAGAGGAGGTTCTG
>SXHE01000596.1 GCA_005773755.1 Planctomycetia bacterium | reverse complement strand
ACGGTGGCGAGCGGCATCGTCCGCAAAGGCGACGAGGTGATGGTGCTGCCGTCGGGCAAGCGCAGTCGGGTGAAGTCCATCGTCACCTACGACGGCGAACTGGACGAAGCGTTCGCGCCGCAAGCGGTGACGGTGACGCTGACCGACGAGGTGGACGTCAGCCGCGGCGACATGCTGGTGCGGCCCGACAACGTGCCACACGTCAGCAGCCAGATCGAGGCGATGGTGGTGTGGATGGCCGAGCAGCCGCTCGTGCCCGGCCGCACGTACACGCTGAAGCACGGCACGCGACAGGTATCGGCGGAGGTCGCGTCGTTCCGCTACGGCGTCGATGTCAACACGCTGGAACACCGGACCGCCGCGCGGCTGGAACTGAACGAGGTCGGGCACGTGCAACTGAGCCTGACGCAAGCCCTGGCGTGCGATCCGTACCGCACCAACGCCGCGACCGGGGCGTTCATCCTGATCGACCGGCTGACGAACAGCACGGTCGGCGCGGGGATGATCCTCGAAGCCGGCACCCCGCGGCACGCGGAGGCCGTGGCGACCGCGAAGACCCGCGAGAGCCTGGTCGCCCCGGCCGAGCGCGAGCAGCGCTACAACCAAACGCCGGTCACGGTGCTGCTGGTCGGGCTGACCGGCAGCGGCAAGAGCCGGATCGCCTACGCACTGGAACGCCGCCTCTGGGACGAGGGCCGCGCGGTCACTGTGCTGTACGGCCAGAACATGCGGCAGGGGCTGAACCGCGACCTGGGGTTCACCGCGGACGACCGCTCAGAGAACCTGCGGCGCTCGGCCGAGGTGGCGCGGTTGATGAACGACGCGGGGGTGATCGCGGTGGCCGCGTTCGTGGCCCCGCACGAGGCGGTGCGCGAGAAGGCGAAACAGGTGATCGGCCGCGACCGCGTGCTGGAGGTGTACTGCACGGCCCCGATGGACACGCTGCGGGCACGCGACCACAGCGGCGCGTACCAGTTGGCCGACGCGGGCAAGATCGCACAGATGCCGGGCGTGACGGCGACGTTCGAGGAGCCGACCGCGCCCGACCTCGTGCTGCACACCGATCAGGCGAGTGTGGAGGAGAGTGTCGGCCGCATCGTCGAGTTGATGAAAGCGAAGGGATTTCTGCGCTAGTGGCCGCGGCCCCACGTCAACTCGCGGGTGATGCCGGGCCACGCCACTGCCAACGATCGAGAGCCACCTCAGGGATTCGAACCCTGGACCCCCGCTTTACGAAAGCGGTGCACTACCACTGTGCTAAGGTGGCGGAGTGTCCCCATAATTTAGCCGCGACACCCCGATTGACAA
This sequence comes from Planctomycetia bacterium, assembly GCA_005773755.1. Lineage (GTDB taxonomy): Bacteria > Planctomycetota > Planctomycetia > Gemmatales > Gemmataceae > Gemmata. The sequence continues at coordinate 3,117 of SXHE01000596.1, read as the reverse complement.
GCCCACCGCCCCCGCGGTTCGCGCGAACGCGCATCAGGTCGGCGGCGTGGCGACCGGCCCCGGCCACACGGTCAGCGCCCGCTTGAGTAGCTCCTCGCTCCGTGCCGCAATCGTTCCCTCGTCCCACGTCGAGTGGCGCTGGAGGTCGAGATTGATGGGGAGTAGCGAGTCCGCGAGCACTCCTTTCTTTTTCTTCTCCCATGCCACGTTCGAAACGGACGAATTGAGTTCCGGTGTCAGGATCGTAAGGTTGCCGAACGTGTGAACCGCGCGGTTCCGATCGCGCGTCGCGGTCGCGACTGGGTCGTCAGACCCGGCGGCGTCCAGTTGCGTCTCGTCCAGTCCTCGCTGGCCGTCCGCCAGCGGCCAGTGGTCAAACCAGTCCTGCGGCATCAGGTGCTCGACCGTGAGCGGCCCGTCGATCGGGATGCGCTCGTTCTTCTTGGTGCGATACGTCTCGCCCACGCGCCGGAGGATGTGGACGAGCTTCGTCTTGGGCGTGAACGCCGTGTACGCCGGCAGTTTTCGCCAAGCCTCGGAAAACGCCGCGTCCGTGGGCCAAAGCAGGTTTTCCCCTACGAGTGCCGACAAGTGGGCAACAATCGCTTGCGGGGTCGGGGCGCTTTGGCGGAGCGCCTTCGAGAGCGCCAAGAACGTGTTGGTGTAACCTTTAGTCGAACCGCCGACGATCGCGCGGCGCACGAGATACGATTCGAGTGTGATCGCAACGGTCTTCAGGTCCGCCGCCGACAACCCCGAATCGAAGAGATAGAGCATCAGCGGGTACGCGGTGCTGCTGTCGAACGCGAGCAGGAACTGAGCCAGATCATACACCGGATCGTCCTTGGCCGGTTCGACCAGCCGGCGAAAGTCCTCGCGCTGTTTGGCCAGTGCGACCAGTTCGGCCCTGACGGTCGGGAACGGCTTGTCGCGCTCGATCCACTTCCGATACTCCGAATACAAGCTGATCGCGGGAATCTCCACGGCCCGGCGGCTGGCAAGGAAATGCTGCATGAAGACGTCGCTGCGCGGCCGGCGCAACCGCCCCTGAACCACTTCCTCGGCCCAGAACTTGTCTTCGAACCCGCGCCAGTATTCGGTGTGCAACTGCTCCTGCGGCTCTTTGTTGCGCCCCGCGCGGAGGAAGAGATAGTTGCGGAGCAGGTCGGACGGAGCGAGCGGCGCGCCGAGCGCGTTGAGCGTCTCGAAGATCACTTGGGCGTCGTCCTCCCGCTCCAGGTCGATGGCGACGATCTGCAGCGCGCTCTTGAGTGCGAAGAAACATTGTTCCGCGCGGGCCGGGAGCGGCCGGTCCGCGTGCGGGGCCTCTGTCCCGAGGAAGAACTCGCGAAGCTCGTCGCTGAAGTACAGATACGCCTCCACCATGCGCGGGCGCGGGGCCGGGGCGCGCGTGTACTTCAGTTTCACGAGCGGGTGCTTGGCCTCGACCGCGGCGCGCGAGCGGAGGCCGACCGCGTCCGCGTACTGCTCGCGGTCCCCCTGCGTCGGCCACACCTTGAACCGGTCCGCTTCGACCTTCACCATCGTGCCCTGGTTCAGCGTGTAGCCGTCCAGCTCCGCCGCGACCTCCTCGCAGGCGTTCGCGCGGCAGAAGTCGCGGAACGCGGCCAGGAACAGTTGGAGCGTCGTCAGCCGCTGCTGGCCGTCGATGATCTGGCGCTTCTCGATGTGGGCGACGGGCGTTTGTTTCTGGTCGAGCACCATCGCGCCGAGAAAATGGACGGGCGCGTCCGAGCGTTGTTCGAGGTGCTCGACGAATTTCCCAGACATGTCTTCCCACAGCGGCTGCCACTGGGCCTCTAGCCGCCAGACGTACTGGCGCTGGAACATCGGGACTTCGAACTGTTGCTTCTTTTCAAACAGTTCGAGTACCGACAGGGCTTGTGCTTTCATGGGCAACCTGTTTGTGCAAGTGGTGAGTTGATTCTATCGCCAGCGGAAGATGCGGAGGGCGAGGGCGAAGCTGAGGGTTCCCCAGAGGCCCAGCACCAGCAGCGGGCGGGCGAGTGCGTCCCAGCCGGCCCCGTCGTTCATCACCGCGCGCAGGCCGTCGTTGAGCGCGGTCAGCGGGAGCGCTTGCACGAACCACTGCATCCCGTCGGGGAACTTCGCGGCCGAGAAGAACACGCCGGACAGCACGTACATCGGCAGCATGATCGCGTTCAGCAGCCCGGCGGCGGTTTCCAGCGTCTTCGCGCGGCTCCCAATCAGGAGGCCGATGCCGGCGAAGGTCGCGCCGCCGGCCGCGACCAGCACCGCGAACACCAGCGGGTTGCCGCGCACGCGGATGTCGAACGCGAAGTGCGCCACGCCCAGCAATAGCGCCACGTCGATGAAGGTGAACACCAGTCGGCTGAGCATCAGGCTCAGGAGGAAGTCCGAGCGGCGCATGGGTGTGGCCTGGAACCGCTTGAGCAACTTCCGCACGCGCAGGTCGGCGACCGCGAACCCGACGCCGAACAGCCCGCCGCCGAGCAGGTTCATGCCGAGCAGTCCGGGGATGAGGAAGTCGATGTACCGGCCGCCGGGTTCGGTCACCGCCTTCTGTTCGGGCACCGGGGCGGACGGGTTCGCGGCGCGGAGCAGCGCGCGGTCGGCCGCGTTGCGGCCCAACACGCTCTCGGAGCGCGTCTCGTCGAACAGGTACTCGTAGCCCGCGCCGCGGCCCGGCGTCGGCACGAGCACAACGTCGGTCTTCGAGGTGCGGAGCCGCCGGCGGCAGGTCGCTTCATCGTTGATGGCGACCTTCAGGCCGGGCGCGTCGGCGAGTTTGGCGCGCAGCTCTTCGGCCGCGGCCGGGTTCGCCGGGTCGCTCTGAATGTCGACGTTGGACGCGGGCACCGGCTTCTCGCTGAACGCCATCGCGAGCGTGGTCGCGAGGATCAGCGGGAACCCGTACACCCAGAACAGCGCCGCCGGCTCGCGGACGAACCCGCGGAACCGGGCCAGCGTCAGATGACCGAGAGGACTCATAGTTTCGCGTGTTGTGTTAGGTTCGCCGCGCTCGCCTGCGGCTCGCGGCTAACGAGAAGAAGCAACTTATACTGCGTCGCGCAGGTGCCGCCCCGTCAGGGTGACGAACACGTCTTCGAGGGT
>SXHE01000595.1 GCA_005773755.1 Planctomycetia bacterium | reverse complement strand
GGTAGTCGTTGTTCCGCCGCTTGCGGCTTCGCGAGGAGCTCCCGCCGCGCCTCGCGCAGCCGCAAGCGGGGGAAACGTTTCACCCAAAGGCCGCGGCCAGTCGCAGGTGCTGTTCGAGGTCGAGCGATTCGCTGCGGAGCGTTCCGTCCAGGCCGAGTTCGGCCAGCTTCGCGTCTACGTCCTTCTTCTCGCGCGCTCCGGTGGGCCAGCCGATTAGCGCCTGGCGCAGGTTCTTCCGCCGGTGAACGTACAGGTCGCGGAGGAACACGCGGAACTTGGTCACGTCGCCGACCTTCGCCCGCTTCTCCGCGTTCGGCTTAATCATCACGATGGCGGAATCGACCTTCGGCCGCGGGTGGAAGTTGGTCGGCGCGACCTTGCGCACCACTTCCACGTCGGCCACGCTCTGCACGAGGACCGAGAGCGCGTTGTAGTCCTTCGTGTTGGGCACGGCGCGCATCCGTTCCGCGATCTCCCACTGCACCATCACCACCATGCGCTCGATGTCCGTACCCGCGATCAGCAGGTTGCTGATGAGCGGGGTGGCGATGACGTAGGGCAGGTTCGCGACCAACTTCCTCCGGGCGCAGTTCGCCCTCTTCGCGGCGTCGTCCCACGCGGTCAGCATGTCGGGGTTCAGCTCGTTCTTCTTCGCGAGGCAGTCGCCGAACACGAATGTCACGTTCGGGCGCTCGCCGACAACCTCCTTCGCGACCGGCCCCAGGCTTCGGTCGATCTCGACGGTGACGACCGCGCCGGCGATCTCCGCGAGTTTCGCGGTCAGTGACCCGGTTCCGGTTCCGACCTCCAGAACGGCGTCGCTCCGGTCCAGTTCCGCGGCGCGCACGACCAGATCGACCAGGTTCAGGTCGATGAGGAAGTTCTGGCCGAGCTTGCTCTTGGCCTCCAGCCCGTAGCTCTCGAAGAGCCGGTGCAGGTAGGACAGGGTCTGGCGGGGCGAGGGAACAGGGGGTGCGGGCTTGTCGTCAGGCATTGGGCCTCAGTTGGTGATGCTGATTCTCTGAAACAGCTTTTGTACGTGTTTGGCGATCAGGTCGAACTCCAAGTTCACCGAATCGCCCGGCTTCTTCGCGCCGAGTGTGGTGTGGTCGCGGGTGTGCGGGATCAGCATCACGCTGAACCGGTCGGGCGTCGCGTCCACGACGGTCAGGCTCACGCCGTCCACGGCGACCGAGCCTTTGCCAATGAGGAGGCCGCCGAAATCCGGCGGGAATCCGAACCCGATGATGAGCCAATCGCCGGTCACGGTCACGTCGCGGACGGTGCCGACGCAGTCGATGTGGCCGGTGACGAAGTGCCCGCCGAGCGGGTCGCCGACGCGCAGCGCGCGCTCCAGGGTCACGCGGTCGCCCGCGACCAGTTTGCCCAGCGTCGTCTTCGCCAGCGTTTCGGGTCCGGCCTCGAAGTCGAACGTGTCCGCGTCGTGTGCCACCACCGTGAGGCACGTCCCGTTGACCGCGACGCTCTCGCCCAGTTGCAGCAGCGGTGCGACGGCCGGTTCCGCGACCCGCAACCGTCGCCCGCCGTGCGCGTCCGTGGCGGCCCGAACCGTGCCGAGCGCTTGCACCAGCCCGGTAAACATGGGAAACCTATATAGATAACAGCGGTCGCGGGGGTTCGGGTGAGCGCGGCCGCGCCGCACAACCGATAAGCCAGGAGGGTATTCTAGCACAGGGGTTCGTAATGGGGATGCTCGACCACTGGCAGCCGGTGCTTCTGAGCGCGCGGCTTCACCACCAGCCGGTGGGTGTGACGGTCGCGGGTTCGCAGATCGCGCTGTTCCGCACCTCGGACGGGGCGGTCGCCGCAGTGTCCGACGTGTGCCCGCACCGGCGGCTGAAGCTGAGCGCCGGGGCGGTGATCGCCGACCGGCTCCGGTGCAAGTACCACGGCTGGACGTTCGACGCCCGCGGCAACGGCGAAAGCCCCGGCGCGCCGAAGATGACCACCTGCACCACCAGCTACGACGCGCGCGAGGAGCACGGCCTCGTGTGGCTCAAGTCGCGCGAGAGCGATCCCGTCTTCCCCGCAATCAACACGGACAACTACTTCCCGATTTGCACGCTGGAGCACCACATCCCGGCCCCGCTGGAACTGGCCGTGGACAACTTCAACGAGATCGAGCACAGCGGCACCGTTCACGACACGTTCGGCTACGACCTGGACCGGATGAACGAGGTGCAGGTAAAGTTCGAGGCGACCGACGACAGCGTGAGTGTGGTAAACGCCGGGCCGACCAAGAAGCTGAACCGGCTGTTCGCGTGGCTCATCGGCATCCGCCGCGGCGACACGTTCCACGACCACTGGATCACGCGGTTCTCGCCCGTGTACTCCGTGTTCGACCACTGGTGGACGAGTCCCGACGGCTCGCGCGAGTCGATGGTGCGGTGGCGGCTGTACATCTTCTTCGTGCCGCAAGACGACCGCACGACGCGGGTGTTCTCGGTCACGTTCGCGAAGTCGCGCTACCCCGGCCCGGTCGGGGGCCTGCGCCTGTTCCGCCGGCTGATGCGCCGTGAGATCGACCGCGAGGTGCGGGCCGACGTGTCCATGCTGCACCACATGGCCGAGTACGACACCAGCATCGAGGGGCTGAAGCTGAGCCGGTTCGACAAGGTGCTGGGCCTGACCCGCGAGCGCATCAACCGCATCTATCGCGGGCACGCCGCGCCGCGATTCGGGTTGAATGTGACGCCCGAACCCGCCACATTGACCGCTCCGACCCCGTGTCAAACGGAATGAACATCGCACATGGCGGCCATCGATCACTGGCACCCGCTCGTCGCGTCTCGTGAACTGAAGCGGAAGCCCGTCGCGGTGCGGCTGCACGGTCGCGACCTGGTGCTGTTCCGGGCCGCGTCGGGCGCGGTCGGTGCGTTCGACGACATGTGCCCGCACCGCCGAAGCAAACTGAGCACCGGCACGGTGGTCGGCGACCGGCTGCGGTGCCAGTACCACGCCTGGACGTTCGATACGTGCGGCAACGGCGAAAGCCCCGGCACACCGAAGATGACCGCGTGCGTCGCCAGCTACGAGACGCGCGAGGCCCACAATTATGTGTGGGTGAAGCCACACGCGAGCACCGCCGCGTTCCCCGCGTTCGACCTGACCGGGTACACCCGCATCGGCGAACTGCGGCACCGGCTCCCGGCCCCGCTCGAACTGGTCATCGACAACTTTACCGAGATCGAACACACCACGATCAACCACAAGACGTTCGGCCACGACCTGAAGCACATCGCCGACGTGACCGTGCGCACCGAGGCGACCGACGACGTGGCCTCGGTGTACTCGGCCGGCCCGACGAAGCGCCTCAACTGGGCGAAGCGCATCTTCCTCGGGGCGTGGCGCGGGTTCCACTTCCAGTCGCACGCGCACACCCACTTCTCGCCGGTCTACACGCGGTTCGATCACTTCTGGACGTCGCCGGACGAAGCGCGCGAGGGGATGGTGCGCTGGCGGCTGTACCTCGTCTACGTGCCCGTGGACGCCGACACAACGGACGTGGTGTCGTTCATGTACGCGAAGTCGCGGTGGTTCGGCCCGGACTCGTGGTGGAAGTACATCGCGCCGTTTTACATGCGCGAGACGAACATCGAGATCGCCCGCGACCACGAGCTGCTGACCGGCCTCGCGGACAAAAGCACGTCGCTGGAGGGGATGAAGCTGAGCCGGTTCGACAAGATTTTGGGCCTGACCCGCGAGCGCATCGACCGCATCTACAGGGGCATTAGCGAAGGGCGAACGTCGTTGG
>SXHE01000594.1 GCA_005773755.1 Planctomycetia bacterium | reverse complement strand
CTCGGCGGTCAGCTCGATATCCGGGGTCAGCTTCGCGCTGGGCGTGGGCTTGGCCGGGTCGATGCCGGCCGCGAGCTTCTTCGCGTAGTCCTTCGTGGTGAGTTCCGCGGGAATCTTGGTGAAATCCGGGTCGCCGAGGTGCAGGGCTCGGTCGGCGTAGGCGCGCGTCATCGCTTCGATCATCAGCGCGTGCGTCTCGACCGAGTCGCGGCCGTGCTTCTTCAGGTCGAAGGTTTCGAGGATGTTGAGCATCTGCGCGAGCGCGATGCCGCCGGAGCTGGGCGGCGGCGGGCCGTAAACATCGTAGCCGCGGAACGTGGTGTGGATCGGCTTGCGCTCGTTCGCCTTGTACGCTTCGAGGTCGGCCTTCGTGATGAGTCCGCCGTTGTCCTTCATCTCTTTGGCGAGCAGGTCCGCGAGGTCGCCGGTGTAAAAGGCGTCCGCGCCGTTCTCCGCGATCAGCCGCAGCGTGCGGCCCAAATCTTTGAGCACGAGCTTATCGCCGGCCTGCCACTTCGCGCCGTTGGCCTTGCCGTACACGCGCTTGAACTCGGCGTTGGTCGTCTTCGGATCGGCGAGCACCTTGTTCAGCCCGGCCGCGAGGACCGCGTTCACGGTGAAGCCCTTCTCCGCCAGCACGACCGCGGGCATCACCACGTCCTTCCACGGCAGCTTACCGAATCGCTTGTGCGCGAGCGCTAGCCCGCGCACGGTGCCCGGCACGCCGGCGGCCTTGTGGTCGAAGCCCGTTACTTTGCCGTCGGCGAACAGGTTCTCCTTCGCCGCGGCCGGGGCGGTTTCGCGGTACTCGATGCAGGTCGGGGCTTTGCCGGGCGCGGCGACCATCATGAACCCGCCGCCGCCGATGTTGCCCGCTTCGGGCCACGTCACGGTCAGCGCGAACGCGGTCGCGACCGCGGCATCGGCGGCGTTCCCGCCCTTCTTCAAGATGGCGAGGCCCACATCGGCGGCCGGCGGCGACACGCACACCACAACCCCACCCTTTGAGGTGACGGCCTCGGCCCGCGGCTGCGCGCCGGCGCTGGGGGCGAGGATCAGCAGCGCGCAGAGGGGAAGGGTGCGGAGCATGAATGCACTCCAGTCGATTAGCTGGCGCGCAGCGCGGCCGAGCTTTCAACCCCAAGGTTCTGGTAAATCTGGCGCGTGGCGTCCGACTTGTTGAGCGTGTAGAAGTGGATGCCGCGGACGCTGTTGTGCAGCAGGTCGGCGCACTGCTCCGTGGCCCAGCTCACACCCACACGCGCGACCGCGGCGTCGTCCGCACAGCGCTCGACGGCGCGCAGCAGCTTCGCGGGGAACCGCGCGCCGGCGGCCAGTTCCGCCATCCGCACCATGCCGGGCTTGGTCGCGATGGGCATGATGCCGGCGACGATGGGCACCTTGATCCCGGCCAGGTCGCAGCGGTCGCGGAAGTCGTAGAAGTCGCGGTTGTCGAAGAACAGTTGGGTGCAGATGTAGTCCGCGCCCGCGTCCACCTTGCGCTTGAGGTGGTCCATTTCTTGCAGCCGGTTGGGGCAACCGGGGTGCCCCTCGGGGAACCCCGCGACGCCGACCCCGAACCCGCGGCCGTTCGGCCCGCTGCGCGAGCGGACGTAGCGCACCAGTTCGTCGGCGTAGCGGAAAGCGTCCCTCGCGCGGTCGTGGGCGCTGTTCTTGGGCGGGTCGCCGCCGAGCGCGAGGACGTTCTCGATGCCGCTGGCCGCGTACCTGTCCATGATCGCGTTCATCTCGTCGAGGTTGTGGCACACGCACGTGAGGTGCGACACCGCGGTCAGGCTGGTGTCGCGCTCGATGCGGACGACGAGATCGTGAGTTCGGTCGCGCGTGGTACCGCCGGCCCCGTACGTGACGGACACGAACGACGGCTGCAGCGGTTGCAGCGACGCAATGGTGCGGAACAGCTCCTCGCCCGCCTCGTCGGTCTTCGGCGGGAAGAACTCGAAGCTGAACGTGGTGCGGTGCTGGGCGAAGATGTCCTGAATGTGCATGTGAGGCGCGCCAATGTTGAGCGGCGGTCCCGAAGGGACCGCACTCTACCAGTTTACCAACTTACTGTCGCGCGGCCCCGCCCACGCGCATCGCCATCGAGTACAGACTGGTGCCGGCGGTGATGAACAGGGTCTTCTTGTCCTTGCCGCCGAAGCAGACATTGGTGCAGTTCTCCGGCACCGCGATGGTCTCGACCTTCTTCCCGGTCTTGTCGTAGATCGTGGTGGCTTTGCCGAGCGTGAAGTACACGTTGCCCTCGGTGTCGATGGTCATGCCGTCCGAGCCTTGCGCGCAGAACTGCTTGCGGTTCTTGAGCGCGCCGCCGTCGCCGATGTCGTACTGGTACGTCTTGCCCGCGCCGATGTCGGCCACATAGAGCGTCTTACCGTCGGGCGTGCCGATGACGCCGTTGGGCTGCGTGATCTCGCCCGCGTCCGCGCGGCTCAGTTTCCCGTCGGCGCTGAGGAAGTACACGGCTTGTTTGTCCTGCTCCTTCTGCCGCCCGGCCTTCCAGTACGGCCGCCGGTAGAACGGGTCACTGAAGAACGCGCTCCCATCGTCGCGCACCCAGATGTCGTTGGGGCCGTTCAGCAGCTTGCCGCCGAAGTCCTTCACGATGACGGTCTTCGCCTTCGTCTTCACGTCGATCTTCCAGAGCTCGTTCTTGTCGTCGGCGCAGGCCCAGAGCGCCCCGTCTTTGTCGAACGCGAGGCCGTTGGACCGGCCGCATGGCTCCATGAACGTGCTCAGCTTGCCCGCGGTGCTCCAGACGTGGATGCGGTCGTTCGGCTGGTCGGTGAAGTACACGTTGCCGTCGGCGTCCGGGGCCGGGCCTTCGGTGAACTTGAACCCGGTGGCCAGCTTCTGGAGCTTGGCGTCGGGTGCGACCGGCGAGTCGGCGCGCGCGGGCGCGACGAGCGCGACCAGCGCGAGGAGAGCGAGCGAGCGGCGCATGGGAGGTTCCTGTGGGGAAGGGGGGAATGGGATTGTAAATGGGAAGCGCGAAGAAACCCACATCAAGACAACCCCACCCCCGGCCCCTCCCCGGTGCGGGGAGGGGTGGTTTCGCGATTGACGATGCGAAT
>SXHE01000593.1 GCA_005773755.1 Planctomycetia bacterium | reverse complement strand
GCGTGGACTTTGGGCACGCTCATGGGGCTACACTAGAGCCACAACGCCACCCGCGCAAGGCACCCCGCGAGGGAGATGGCACAACACCCAGAGCCTGCACAGGTTTAGGGCGTGACCGACCGCCAACTGCGTAACACCTAGAGGATATCGCTATTCTAACGAGTCGCGACCGCAAGTGAGCGGGCCACGTTACCGCTCCCTCGCGGTCGCGGCTCGTGTCGGCAACTTTTGCCTGGGAACCGTATTACTTCGCCCACTTCGCCACGTCGCGGACGTGATAGGTCAGGATCGTGTCGGCCCCGGTGGGGCTGAGAACAACCCGCCGACGAGTTGCGCGGTTCTCACCCCTCCAGCCGCCATCTTGCGATCCCCTGGAACAGCGTCGTGGGGTTCAGCACACGGGGGTTGACCGGGGTTTCGCTGTCGTCGGTGTACACCTTCACGCTGTTGCTGATGAGCGTGTGGCGGTCGAGCTGCCACAGCGGGACGAACGGCACGCTGTCGTTGAACTGCTTGTGGACTTCGAGCGTGCGCTTCGCGAGTTGATCGAACGCGCGGAACGCGCGCAGCTCGTTCAGCAGTTGGCCCAGGCGCGTGTCGGGGTCGTCCGCGCCGGTGCCGTTGGTGAGGAACCCGGTCCAGTTGCGCCCGCCGCGGTCGCCGGCCTGCGGGTCGAGCATCGCGCCCAGCGCGTACGGGAACCAGTCGTCCGGGTACTCGAAGGGCACGTACGCCAGGTCGAAGCGGTGCTCGTCCTCGACGCGCTCCATCAGTTCGTTCGTCGTCAGCACCGGTTCGAGCTGGATCGTCAACTTCGTCCCGGTCGCGTCCTTGAACAGCGCCTCGATCTGGGCCTTGATCTTGGTGCAGGCCGGTTCCGCCTGCGGGTCGTCCTTCGCGTACAGCAGCGCGATCTCGGTCTTCGCGCTCTTGTCGCCCAGGTAGGTTTTCAGGCGGGTGAACGCGAGGTCGCGATTGACCAGCGGCACCGCGTTGCCGCCGCTCCCCTTCGGGCTGGCCCAACTGCGCGGCGGGAACGGCCCGCCCATTCCCGCGTGGAACACTTTGCCGGCCCGGTACACGTCGTTCAGGATCGCTTCGCGGTCGATCGCCATCGAGATGCCCTGACGCAGCGGCTTGCTCTGCATGTGCGGGCGGCGGTGGTTCACGGCCAACATGTGAACACGGCGGTTCGTGCCCGCGGTGTACTCCTGCACCTTGCCGCCGAGCGCGTTGCGGTACTTGTCCAGGTCCGCCGTCGGCACGTCGGGCAGGATGTGCAAGCTCCCCTGCTGGAACGACTCGATGATATTGTGAACCTTCGCGACCTCGACCAGACGAATCTCCTTGATGTGGGGCAGCTTCGCGCGGTCGCGCCAGCGGCCGTACAGCGGGTTGTCGACGAAGACCATCTCGCGGGCCGCGCCGCCGTCGGCCTTCGGGTTCGAGTGCAACCGGTACGGCCCGGTGCCGGTCGGCTTCTCCGCGAACCCGGCGTCGTCGATCTGCTTGTTGTTGGCGATCATCCACTGCGCCGGCAGCAGCTTGAAGGTGCAGAGCGCGCGGGGGTCTGGGTGGCCCAGCTTGAACGCGACGCGCACGGTCGCGTAGTCCTTCGGTGTCGGCAGCTCGTCGAACCACGGCAGCCCGTAGGCGGCCCAGGTGTCCGTGCGCGACTGGAGCAGCTTGAGCGTGCCGACCACATCGTGCGACTCGAACCCGGCGGGGCCGGTCGTTCCGCGCTCCTGCGTGCGCAGTTGGAACTCGCGCCCGTTCGGCACGACAGCGGGCATAGCGGTCGCGGCCCCGGGCCGGAACCGGGCACCGCTGCCGTCGTCCGGCACTTCGGCCAGCAGGCCGTCGAAGATCAGCTCGACGGCCTGCTTCTCGCTGTCGAATCGGGCCGTCACCGGCGACATGTTCGTCGGGTATTGCCGCACGCCAACGTAGAGCGTCTGGTAGCCCGCCTTCAGCTCGCGCTGCATCTCGCGCAGCCCCGGCAGCGTCGAGTCGAGGGCCGCGGCCTGCGCGAGCGAGTCGCGCGCCGCGGTCAGGTCGTTGACGCCCTTCTTGTCCTTCGCGCGGGTGAACGCGCGCTGGGCGATGGCGCTGATCTCGGCCCGGAGCGCGCGCACCGGTTCGCCCCCTCCGCCGGGATAACTGGCGTCGAACTCGTCGAGCAGCTCCTTCGCCTTGACGTGATCGAAGTGCTTCGTCGAGGCGAGCAACTTCTTGGCTTCGAGCACCCGCGCGGACGCGACCTCGGCCGCGACCGCCGCGTCCTTCGGGTACGCCTGCATGAGCCGGCTGCCGGCCTCGCGGACTCGCGACCAGTCCGCCGTCGCGCCGGCCTCTGTCACGGCGCTCTTCAGTTGGAGCAGCCGCACCTCGCGGAGCCGGTCCGCGAGCGGCTTGCGGATCGCGTCCCAGCCCGCGCCCTTGCGCAGGTTGCGCCCGCGCGCGTAGTCGTGAAACCGCAGCGCCGCGGCCATCACGTTCTCGGCCGCGAGGAGCTGATCGGTCGAACTCCACGCTTCCGGCGCGGCCCCTGTCCCGAACGGCTTCAGTGCCAGGAGCGCGTTGGCGTCGAGCAGTACCAATTCCTCGAAGTGGTCGATCCGCCGCACCTCGACCGCGTTGATGCCCTGCACCTCGCCGACCTGCCCGTCGCGGGTGATCTCCTGATAGCCGAACTGGGGCGGGAGCCGGTCGCCACCGCGGGCCGCCACCGGGATCGGCTTGATCCGCGCGAAGCCGCCTTTGGTCGTGAGCTTGTCGTGCGGGTATACGTTCTTGAGGTGCAGTTCCTTCAGCGACGGGTGCGGGGTCTCGGCGGCGGCGCGGATCAGTTCGTCGAGACGCGCGTCCGGCGACGAACCGGGGCCGGCGTCCGGGCCTTTGGGCCGCACGATCACCGGATCGTCTTCAACAACGACCTTCTTCTTGACCCCGCCCTTCGGGTCTTCCTCTTCCGGCGGCGGCTGCCCGACCGCGCCGATGGCGAACGCCGTAAACAGCCCGACCGCCACCGCGAGGAGCCGGGGCCAGCGGGCGCGCGTGGGAGTCGTCATCGAATGCCTCGGTCGGAACCGGAGTGGAGACTGTGGGGTTGATAATACCACACCGGCGCGCGGGTGCGAAAGCTGTATGAATCGCGTGCACGTTCCTTGACCCGCGAGCGCACCCGGCGTTGAATACACTGTGTACCGAACTCACACGAGGTTCCCATGCGCAAGCTGCTGTCGTCGCTCATCTGCGTGTTCGCCATGGCCGGGTTGGTCGTCGCCGGCGAGGTCACCCTCCTGAAGTTCAACAAGGACAAGAAGGAAGTAACCGTCAAGGACGGGGACGCGGAGAAGACTTACAAGATCACGGACAAGACGAAGTTCGTCGGCGTCGACAAGGACGGAACGACGAAGGACATCAGCTACGACGACGCGGTGAAGGGGCTGAGCAACCCGAAGGCCGAGGGGCGGCTCAAGTTCGACGTGACCGTGAAGGACGGCGAGATCACCGAAGCGAAGGTGAAGGCCCGCAAGGGGAAGTAACCCGGCTTCGGGTTGATGCGCGCACGCGGGGGCCGTATGATACGGTAAAACCGCGTGTCGCGAGGCCGATCATGGCAAAGGCCAAGAAAGTGAAGGCGGAGAAGTCCGAGATCGTCGCCTTCAAGGTGGACGGCGATCTCGCCGCGTTCCTCGACCGACTGCCGAACAAGAGCGAGTTCATCCGCCGCGCGATCCTCGCGCAGTTCGACCTGACGTGCCCGCTCTGTACCGGGTCGGGGGTCGTCCCGTCGGGCATTCACACTCACTTCGAACACGTCATCGGACACCATTCGACGCGCCCGTGCGAGAAGTGTAAAACGCCGGTCGCGTTCCCGCTGACGGCCGAAGGCGCGGTGCCCGCCGACCGCGACCGTGTCGAGCAGTTCCTCAAAGGCGGGCCACTGTACTGCACGAACTGCTACCCGAAGGTGCCGCCCTGTGACGACTGCGGCTGGCACGTGAT
>SXHE01000592.1 GCA_005773755.1 Planctomycetia bacterium | reverse complement strand
ACGTGCGGCGGGGCATCGGTCGGTCTCCGGGTGGAACCGAAAACTACCGTCGGCAGCACCAAACTGCCAGAATCAATTACTGCACCCGCTTCGCGCCCGGCCGCAATGGGTACTGTACCCAAGTGCAATTTTCAGCAAGGACAGTAACCGACCATTTTCCACGTGCGGATTCCTGCGGTCCGGGAGTTGTCGAACCCGCATCACCTTCCTATCCCTTGCAACTCACAATCTCTGGACCGTGACCGGGCCACACTCGCACGGCTCGTTTTGCCCTCGCCCTCGTTCGGACACGTTGGCACCGAACACCTTTTGCGGCGCGTGCGGGTTGGTTCGCGCGTGGCGGTCGTGCGCCCGAACCCGAGACCGGTTGTATCGGTCGTGTGGCGATTGCGTATTTGGCGCTTCGACCCGACCCGCGAACCCGTGGCGGTCGGACGGGACAAGTAGTGGCAGTTTCCAAATCAGTGAGGAGATGTCGTGCAAGACCGACTTCACTTCAACGGTATCCGGGCGCTACACTTCCCGAATCGATGGCGAACCTGTATTGACCGGTGGCGGTAGCACTCGCTAAATACCGCTCTGCGTTCGGCCACCCCCGATCCGAACTTGCACCCGTCAGGTGACCTGATGTCCCGTCGTGTGTCCGCGCCAGCGCTGAACGTCGAACAACTCGAAGACCGGCTGAACCCGTCCGGGTCGGTGATCCCGGCCGGCGAGTTCAACTGGATGCAATACTCGCCCACGGGCGAACTCGGTCAATTGGTGTGGAACGGCGGCACCCTCATTTATCGCGCCCGCGTCGCGGGCGGCTGGCAAGACAGTACGGTCGCCGCGACCGGAACTTTCACCACCGGTGACTACAACTCGACCGATGACCTCCAGAAGGCGACGCAGACCGCGCAACTGGTGTTCACCTCGGACGGTACGCCGCACGCGCTGTTCCTCGAAAAGTCTTGGAACGGCCTCGCCGGCAAGTACCAGACCTCGATCCGGCATTTCGCCCGCGTCGGCGGCGGCTGGCAGGATACGGGCACGATCACCCCGAACTGGATGACCCAGTGGGGCGCGAACAACCTGGTCGCCGAGGCCGGGGCGAACAATTCGATCCACCTGATCTTCAGTGAGACAAACGTCGCCGCCACCGGCGTCGGAAACTTCGGGTCCGGGTTCATCCACCACGCCACCAACGCCGGCGGCTCGTGGGGCTTTGCCAAGATCGCGGACACTGCGGACCTGAGCCAGGACGTGTGGTTCACCGGCGGGCGCTGGACCCCGCGGTTCCTGTCACTGGCAGTCGACTCGCAGAACAAGGCCCACGTCACGTACACGCCGCAGTTCTACATCGCCGGGGCGTTCTCGACGGTGAACAGCACGCTCATGTACGCCACGAACCGCAGCGGCGGGTGGGCGTCGCAAACGATCATGGCCCCGCTCGACGGCACCGCCGACGCCGGACTGGGCGCGAGCATCGCGGTCGGGCCGAACGACCAGATCGCGGTCGCGAGCTACTACGTGGACCGGTACAGCACCGGCTCGCCGCAGACCTCGCAGCTCCTGTACCACACGCTGAACAACGGCGCGTGGAGCCGCACCACGGTGGCGAGCACCCCGGACGGGTACGTTGGGGGCGACGGTGCCCGGTTCACCGGGTTCGCGCCGCAACTGTTCTTCGACGCGACCGGACGCCCGAACATCACGTTCTCCGACGAGGCCGCCGAACACTTGCCGGTGAGCTACGCGAACCAGTTCGCCGGCCAGATCCGCGTGGCGACACTGACCGGCGGCGCGTGGTCGATCCAGACCGTGTACCGGCAGACGAACCCGGTCGCGAACCAACTGTTCTACCCGGTCGCGGCGACGTTCAACGGCCAGACCACGTTCGCCGGCCTGAACGCGGCCAGTGCGCTGGACGGGAACCGGAACCCGATCCGCACCGACTTTGCGCTGGTCGATGTGAACCTGCCCTTCGGGCTGGGTTCGCCCCCGGTCTCACCGGTCGTGCCACCCGTTGTGCCAACACCGACGCCGACACCTGCACCCGCTCCAGTGCCCGCGCCGACCACCCCGCCGATCCCGGCGACGACCACACCACAAGTCACGAGTGTAACCGGGTGGGCGGTCGCTCTGGACGCCGGCACGTTCGCGAGCCAGGTCCACGTGTTCCGACCCGACGGCAGCCGGTCGATGAGCGTGACGCCGTTCGGCGACCAGTACCGCGGCGGCGTGCGGATCGCGCGGGGCGACATCGACGGCGACGGCGTCGCGGACCTGATCACCGGCACCGGCCAGTACACCGCGGCCCGCGTGCGCGTGTGGGACGGGGCGACGGCCGCGCTACTCGTGGACATCGACCCGTTCCCCGGGTTCCGCGGCGGCGTGTTCGTCGCGGCCGGCGATCTGAACGGCGACGGGATCGCGGACATCTGCGTCGGGGCCGACCTCGGGATCTCGCCGCACGTCAAGGTGTTCAATGGGCGCGGACAGTCGGAACTGGCCAGCTTCTTCGCCTACCAGTACGGGTTCGTGGGCGGGGTGCGGGTGGCGATGGGCGACCTGAACCGCGACGGCTACGACGACGTCGTGACCGCGCCGGGCGCGGGCCCCGGCCCGCACATCGCCATGTTCGACGGGCGCTCACTCGTCAGCGGACGGGGCGACGGTTCGGTCCGCGTGGCCCCGGACTTCTACCTGTTCGCCCCGACGATGAACGCCGGGCTGAACGTCGCTGTCGGCGACATCAACGGCGACGGGTACGACGACCTGATCGCCGGCCCCGCGTCCGGCCCGGCGCACCTGCGCGTGGTCAGCGGCGCGGTGCTGACGCGGGAACACCGCGTGCAAGACCTGTCGAGCATGTTCACATGGGGCGGCAACACCGGACTGCGGGTGGCCGCCGTGGACGCCGACGGCGACGGCCGCACCGACATCATGACCGCGCCCGCGGTGGCCAACGGGGGCCGGGTGGCGATGTTCACCGGGGCCGCGGCCCTCTCCAACAACCCCGGCGCGGTCCGCTGGTTCGACCCGCTCCCCGGCCTCAACTCCGGCGTGTTCGTCGGCTGAATGCGACGCGCCGAAGGCACGGGTGCACACGACCGGCGGCCCGTTGCGGGGCCGCCGGTTCCGTTTTGCGTGTGATACCGAGTACACGGTGCTGAGTACTGTGCACTCGGTATCACACGCAAAACGGAACCCGACAAGAGGCAAGTACCGCTGAGGGTACTTGCGCAACACGCCGTACCCCGCCCCACTCGAAGCAACGCCGACGTCTCGCCCGACAACGCGCGTAGGAGAGGTGAAAGCAGGCGCTCGCCGCGTCCCGATCGGGCACTCTACGCGCGGTGACATTCCGAGCGGCGCGGGTCTATTTCTTCTTCTGAAGTGTCATCACGATCGCCTTGTTCGTGGCGGTGGACTTGAACTCCTTCGGGCGGTCGTCGGCCTTCTCCGACTCGACCGCGCAGATGATGACCTTGTCGCCGTCGATCTTGCAGATGCCGAAACTCTTCTTTTCCTTACCGTCCGTCTTTTCGACGAAGTCCATTTGATACGGGGACTT
>SXHE01000591.1 GCA_005773755.1 Planctomycetia bacterium | reverse complement strand
TGTGCGCGCCGTGGGGCGGTGGAGACGCAGAAGTACACCCCCGCCCCGGCATTGCGGGGCGAGGTCGACGGCCGCTCTGGGCCGGCGGGTGAGGGGGCTGAAGACCTCCATCACACAGACAGCCCTCAACAGAGCAACTCTGTCTCACACGTCTACGTCCCACACGATCACCTTGCCCTTGTCGCTGCCGGCTGCGGCGAGCGTGCCGTCGGGGCTGAATGCGATGCTCCGCATCCGGCCGATGTCCCAGGTGAAAGCCTGAACTTCGTGCCCGGTGTCCACCGCGTACAACCGCACGGTCGTGTCGTTGCTCGTAGCGGCGAGGTATTTACCGCTCGGGTGAAACGCGACCCCGGTGAAGTGCTTGCGGTTGCTACTCCGAATGCTGCCCGCTTTCTTCGCGGGATCAACTGGGCAGAGGTTGACCGCAGTGCCGTCACACTCCGCCACCCAACGGCCGTCCGGCGAGAGCACGCCGCGGTGCGCGACCCGGACGGGCTTTCCAACCGGCTCACCGGTCGCCGTGTCGTACACCACGACGTGGCACTCGAATGACCCCTTTGCCGGCCATCTCGCCTCGACGCGCGCGAACCGCTTGCCGCCGGGCAAGAACTGCGGCACGTTCCGGTACGGGGACTCGTCGAACGCACGCTGCCACACCTTCCCGGCCGGTGAAAGATCGGTCGCGCGCCACAGAGCCAGTTCCGTGAGGTCGCGCTTGCCGACCTCGAACCGCGTCACGAGCAGGAGCGGTTTCGTCGGCGAGACATCGAACTCGACGCCGCTATCGGCCCACGGTTCAAATGCAACAGAAGTTCCGGCCTTCGGGTCGAACCGCAGTAGCGTACTCAGACCGCCAAAGATCCACCGACCGTTCGCCGAGAACCGCGGGCGCAACGCGAACTTTCCACCGCTGACCCACTCCACACGGTGCCCAGTCTTGAGCGCGGACCAGAGCACCACTTCGTCGTTCGCGGTCGCGACCAGCGCTCGGCCGTTCGGTGAGAACGCGAGGTGGTCGATCAATCCCTTGCACCCCAACTCCAGAACGAGCATAGCAAGCCCTCACACATCCACGTCCCACACGACGATCTTCCCGTCCTCGGTGCCGGCCGCGGCCAGCGCGCCGTCGGGCGCGAACGCCACCGACACCAGCCGCCCGGCCTTCCAGTCGAGCACGCGCAGTTGCTCGCGCGTCTCGGCGTTCCAGAGCGTGACCGTACCATCAGTACGCGCGCACGCGACCGGCCCGCGCGGGTGAACCGCGATCCCCGTCACGAACGACCGCCCCTTGTGCTTCAGCACGCCCGCCGCCGCCGCGCCGGTCGCGGCGTCGAAGAGCTGCACCGTGTTGCTGTCGGTGCGAACGAGTAGCTTCGCGCCGTCCGCGGTGAACGCAAGCTGCCGCACCGGACTCGCAAAATCGAACGGGACAGTGAAGTACCCTGCCCCGCTCGCCGCGGAGCGAACTTGAACCATCAAGCGAACCCAGTCGGGGACCAGAGTACGAACCGCGACCGCGAACTTTTCACCGGTCGGTGCGAAGACAGGGCACGAGTGAGCGAAGCCCGTATCCATGTGCCAGAGTCGGCGACGGTCGCCGCCGAGCGCGGTTGTGAAGCACGAAACCTCGCCGCTCGTGTCGTTCGAGGAGGTAACGAGGAACCGCTCTCCGTCCGCGGACAGCGCGAACTCCGGTCGCGGGTTCGGAAACAGCGTGCTGGACATCGACCGCCCGGAAGCAACTTCGATGAACCGAAGGAACGCCGCGTCCGCGAGCATGACGAAGCGGTTGTCGGCGGTGAACGCCAGCGAGGTGGCCGAATCAGGGTTCGCGAATCGCATGGCGATTCGGCCGCTCGTCACATCGCATACCTCGACATCACCGGGCACTACAAAGGTGCGGCTCGCGACGGCGACGAGGCCGTTCGGCCCGACGGCGATCAGGTTCAGCGGGCGCGGGTTCGCGCTCTGGATGATGCGCACGTCGTGCCCTCACAGGTCCACGTCCCACACGACGAACTGGCCGTCGGCACCGCCGGCCGCGGCTCGCAGGCCGTCCGGGGCGAAGGCCAACCCGACCACCGGGTTCGCGGACCACTGGTAGGCACTCACCTCGCGCCAGGTGCGCACGTCGAAGGTGCGCACGGTGCCGTCGAACTGGCCGACTGCGAGCCACTGCCCGGACGGGTGCAGCGCCAGCGCGGTGAACACGGAGTTCTTCGTCGGCGTGTCGATCGGTTCGCACAGGCCGTCCACGGGGCCGATCATCAGCGCGTTCGGCGTCGAACCCTGGTACACCTGCTCGCGGACGAACACCAGCGTGCGGCCGTCCGGCAACAGCGTGAGGTGGCGGATCAGCGAGGCCGCGACGAGGCGCTGGTCGCGAACCGTGCCCGTGGCCGTGTCGCGGGTGTGCAGCCAGGTCTTGTCGTGACCGTTGGACACGGCCGCGACGAACGCGCCGTCGGGCGTGAGCACCGCGCCGCCGCGCCCGGAGACGAGGTCACCGGGAACCTTCTCCGACCACTGCACGCGCAACTTCCCGTCGAACGTCCACTTCTGCGCCTGCCAGCCGGTGCCGTAGAACGCGGTGCGGTCCGCGGTAGCGACGAGATCACCGACCCACCACCGGTTCGACAGCGTGCGCTCGTCCGTGGTGCCCGTGGCCGGGTCGTGGGTCGCGTACTTGCCCATCATCGAGAACGCGAACAGCTTCCCGTCGGGCAGGAACCCGAGCCAGTTGACCGCGTCCTTGAACGTGGGGAGCACCTTCGCGCGGAGCTTCTTCGCGGTCACGTCCCAGAGGTGTACCTTCTTCCCGCTCCCGGAAACGGCGAGATAGCGCCCGTCCGCGGAGAACGCGAACCGGCTCACCGTCTGCGCGCTGGTCTTCAAAGCGAGCATCGGTTGTCCTTACAAGTCCACGTCCCACACGACGATCTTGCCGCCCTCCTTCGGGCGCTTCCCGGCCCCGGGGCGGCCGGTGCCGATGGCCGCGGCGCGGGTGCCGTCCGGGGCGAAGCACACGGCCCGGAGCGGCCCGATGTCCCACGCGAACGTCCGCGCCACCGCCCACGTCGTCGTGTCGTACAGTTTCACCGTGCCGTCGTTGCCCACGGCCGCGAGCACCGCGCCGGACGGGTGGAACGCCAGCCCGCTACACTCGGCCTTGAGCGGGGCCTTGCCCTTCCCTTTGGGCTTGGGCAGTTTCACGTCCACGTTCTCCAACTCGGCCGGCAGCTTCGCGCTCTTGGTCATCGGCCAGAACCGGATGTTGTTCCGGTGCGGGATCGCGAAGTACCGGCCCGACGGGTGAATCGCCAGTTTCAGGCCACACTCCAGAATCGAGCTGACTTCGCCCGCCTTCAGCTTCTTCTTGAACAGCGCCGCGCCGTCGGCCACGTCGCGCACCACCAGTCCCTCGTAGGGTTCGCCGTTGCCGTTGAACCGGTACTCGAGGGAGACGAACGTGCCGATCGCGCTCACGCCGCCGAAGTAGTAGTGCGAGCCGAGCGGTACGCCCTTGTTGCTCTGGCCCACGGTCGAGGTGCGCTCGAGGAGCCACGCGCGGGTGAACCCGCCGGGGCCGCTCGGGTCGAGGTCGAACCGGGCGAACGAGCCGCGCCCGTGGCTGGACAGGACGAACCCGCCGGCGGTGTCGGTGTGGAAGTACGACGGCCCGCCGTCGGGGATCACGGTCTTGGTCGCCTTCCCGGTGGCGAGCGTGTACACCCGCACGCGGCTGTTGCCGGACTGGTACAGGTACACCTTCTTGTTGTCCGGTGCGAAGGCGAACCGTTCGAGGCTGCTCTGGACGGTGGCGACCTTGCGCGGCGGCTTGTCGAGCCACCGGGGCCACACCTGAACCTTGTCGCCGGTGACGGCGACCAGCGCCTGGCCGTCCGGCGAGAACGCCAGCCCGGTCGCCTGCGGGAGATCCGATTGGAGTACGAGCACGAGCGCACCTCACGTGTCCACGTCCGAGTGGTTCATGCAAGATAACGCCCCGCGGGGCGGAACGCGAGGGGGGCTACTTCTGCAAGATCAGCTTGCCGCGGCGGGTGATGCGCAGGCGGTAGCGCACGCCCTCGAGTTCGATCCACACCTCGCGCCGCCCGCCGAACAGGTCGTCGGCCTTCAGCACGCGCTCGGGCAGGTCGGGCGGGGCCGGGTCGCGGTCGTCTTTCTCGTCGTCGGTGTCGCTCATTGCGGTCCGGTTCTCTCAGCGGCGCTGAGACGGTGTTTCAGTACCCGCTCGGCTCGTGGCCCGGTGGGTCCGGGAAAGTCGCAGTAGCGGAGTGCGATATTTTTCGCTTTGTGAGTTGACAGTATCCGAATGGCGCGTAATGTAAAGCCATCTTGTTGAGATTTTGTCTCAACAAGTTTTCGCCTCCCGCGGGTGTGACCGTCACATCCGCGGGAGGCCAACGAGCCAGCTCCGCCACCGATACGGAACGCGACTCCCACCGGCGCACGCGCCAGGTCGCTCACCAACCGTCGCAACGCGGCTCTTCTTTCTTCCCGGTCACGCACCGAGAGTCAGGAGGAGCGCCATGCGCGCATCCAAGCGGTCGAAGGGTTTCACGCTGATCGAGTTGTTGGTGGTGATCGCCATCATCGCGGTGCTGATCGGCCTGCTGCTGCCCGCGGTCCAGAAGGTGCGCGAGGCCGCGGCGCGGCTCAAGTGCCAGAACAACCTGAAGCAGTGGGGGCTGGCGCTGCACAACTACGAGGGCGCGAACACGCACTACCCGTCGCTCGGTGATTACCCCTACGGCGCGACCGCGGACGGGTGGAGCGTGCCGGCGAAACTGCTCCCCTACGTCGAGCAGGAGAACTTGCAGAAGCTCATCAACTTCGGCGCGTCGTACACCGCACAACCGAACGTGACGCAGGTCCGCGTTGCGATCCTGATCTGCCCCAGTGACGTGAACGACCGCCCGCGCCCGGACGGAGCGCTGACGCACTACCCACTTACCTACGGGGCCAACACCGGCTCGTGGTTCATCTACAACCCGGGCACCGGACAAACCGGCGACGGTGCGTTCGCGGTGAACGCGCGGTTCCGCCCGGCCGACATCGGCGACGGGCTGAGCAACACGCTCGGCTTCGCGGAGGTCAAGGCCTACACCCCGTACCTGCGCGACGGCGCGAACCCGGCCGCGGCGACCCGGCCCACCGACCCGAACGCGGTCGCCGCCCTCGGCGGCACCTTCAAGGCCGATAGCGGGCACACGGAATGGGTGGACGCCCGCGCCCACCAGAGCGGGGTCACGACCACGTTCCCGCCGAACACCAAGGTGCCCTATACGTCTGGCGGTGTCACGTACGACATCGACTTCAACAGCAGCCGCGAGGGGAAGACGACCGGCCAACCCACCTATGCGACCGTGACCAGCCGCAGCTATCACAGCACTGGCGTGAACGTGCTGCTCATGGACGGGTCCGTGCGGTCCGTGTCCAATAGTGTGAGCGCCCAGACCTGGTCCGCGCTGGGCACGCGCAACGGCGGCGAAGTGGTCGGCAACTACTGAGTAAGGGTGAATGAAATGAGTGTCGCCGAACCCGAACCGAGCGAGTTCGGCGGCCCGCCGTCGCCCGCGCCACAACCGTACCGCCGCCCGTTCCGCAAGCGGGCGATGCACGCCGTGCGCCGCGCGCACCTGTACTGCGGGCTGTTCCTGCTGCCGTGGGCGGTCCTCTACGGTGTCACCGGGTTCCTGTTCAACCACCCGACCGCGTTCGCCGACGCGCCGACCAAGTCGTTCGGCGCGAAGGAACTGGCCGGCACGATGCTGGACCCGCCCCCCGCGCCCGCGGGGGTCGCCGAGCGCGCGGTCGCCGCGCTGCGGGGCTACGGAGCGGACGCACGCCCGTTCGCGCTCGTCGAACCCGAAAAGGCCCGGTTCACCCGCGACTTCGCCTTTGCCACCGTCAGGACCGACGATCAGGAGATCAGCGTCCTGCTCGACATGACCGCGCCCGGCGGCACGATCCGCACCAAGCCGCTCGCGCCCCCGTCACCCAAGCAGCCGGGCGCGCCGGAGCCGTTCGCGTTCGGCCCGAAGCGCGGCGGCGCGCGGTTCGAGATCGCGGACCCGGTTCAGGAACTGGTCAAGCAATCGGTGCCCGTCGTGCTGGAGCGCACCGGCTTCCCGGCGGGCCGCGTGACCGTAACCAGCGTGCCCGACGTGACCTTCCTGATGAGCGACGGCGCGACGACGTGGCGCGCGACCTACAACGCGACCGAGGGCACGATCAGCGCGTCGCCGGCCGACCCCGCCCGCGCGCCGGACGAGCTGACGACGCGCCGGTTCCTCACGCGGATGCACCTGGCCCACAGGTTCCCCGACGGCCCGAACACCAAGTGGTTCTGGGCGCTCGTCGTGGACGCGATGGCGCTGGTGATGGTGTTCTGGGGCGCGTCCGGGCTGTTCATGTGGTGGCAGGTGAAGGCGACGCGCAAGCTCGGCCTCGTCGTGCTGCTGCTGAGCGCCGCCGCCGCGACCGCGCTGGGCGTCGGGATGCACGAGGTGCTTTCGCCGAAGCCGTGACGCCTTGGCTCAACCGGACGAAACGGCGCTGTAGTTCCAGCTCAGGGGTTTGCCGTTCCGGTACGGCATGACGCCATGAAATTGAGGCGAAGCGGGATCGAACACCAGCGGCAGGAAGTACCGGTCGCCGTCCCACAGGGGCAATTCCGGAACCCGGTCCACCTCGACCCATTCCAGCGCGCCCTCGGCGTTCGCGGCCAGCGGCGTGCCAGTGAAGGCGTCCACGCGGAAGACGAACCCAAACCAGTCCTCGCCGCGCTTGCCGAACCCGGGCCAGGAGATCGTGCCCGCGAGCCGGACCGCGGCGCACTCGATGCCGGCCTCTTCGCGCACCTCGCGCCGGAACCCGGCGACTACGTCTTCGCCCGGTTCGAGCTTCCCGCCCAGCCCGTTGTACTTGCCGAAGTGCGCGTCGTCGGGTCGCGCGTTCCGGTGGATCATGAGCACTCGCCGCGCGTCCGGCGAGAACACGTACCCGAGCGTCGCGAGGATCGGGGTGTAGGGCATTGCGAGCCTCCTGGCGAACGGCCGGTGTAAACCGGCCGGTGAGAGCGTGAGCGAAGAACCGGCCGGCTTACACCGGCCGTTCGCCTTCTTCCGGCAGCCCGGCCAGGATCGCGCGAACCTGCTTAAGGTCTTCGTCCGTCACTCCTTCGCGCCGCGGGTAGCGGCGCTCGAGTGCGTCGAGGAGGGTTTCCCACATGTCGCGCGTCACCGCTTCGGGTTCTGCCCAGTTCTCGTACCGGCGCCGGAAGCGAACCCGGAACTGCCACTTCCGCGCGAACTTTTCCGCCTTTACGTAGCGCTTCTCTCCGGTTACGGGGTCGGTGTCGATCCAGTCGATGTGCATGATTCGCCCCCGCGCGGTTTCGACGGTACAATACTCAGGATACCGGGCGCGCGCCCACCGTGTGAGTGGAAGTGGGGAGCCCAGGTTCTCGCCCGGCGCACCAGTCGCCAGTGAAGGGTCCGGCCGATGTTGCTGTTCGAGGATCACAAGGCCCAGACGCCCGCCGTGAGCCACGAGGCCGTGGTGTACGCGGTGGCGTTCGCGCCCGACGGCTCCACGCTGGCGACCGGCGCGAAGGACGGCTCCATATTCCTGCGCGACTCGTCCGGGTGCGTTAGTTCCCTTCGTGATCGCGGTTCCAAGTCGCTACCCGCACACGCCATCGCGTATTTGCCGGGTGAAGCGGGGGTGATCGCGGGCGGGGCGTTCGGGTGGGGGTTGTGGAAGCCGGACGGGGAATCGTGGCAGCAGTTCGGGCCGCAATCGACGCGCCCGGTCACGTCGCTGGCGGTCGTCGGGCCGCAAACAATCGCGCTGGGGATCGGGGACCGACTCAAGCCCACCGCCGGTACGCTCGAGATTTGGGACATTTCTGCCGACCGCAAGCTCCAACCCTACTTCAGCGAACCCAACGGTGTGCGGTCCATCGCCGTGTGCCCCGCGCAGAAGCTCGTCGCCTGGGCGACGGGCCACAAAAAGGTGCGCGTCTGGGACATCACGACGCCAAAGCCGTTCGAGTTCCCGCAACCAAAGGACTGCCCCGCGGTGGCCCTCTCGCCGGACGGCCGCGCGCTCGCGGTCGCGGTGGACTACACCGCCAAAATCTACGACGTGGACAAGCGCTCCGAGCGCCTCGTGTTGAGGGGCCATAAGGGGGCGGTGTCCGCGGTCGCGTTCTCGCCGGACGGCGAAACGCTGATGACGGGCAGTTGGGACGAAACGGTTCGCTTGTGGGACGTGCAGACGGGTCGCGAGCGGGCGAACTTCAAGTGGGACATCGGCCGCGTCTACTGCGTGACATACGCCCCGGACGGCCTGCGCCTCGCCGCTGGCAGCGACCTCGGCCGGGTCGTGGTCTGGGACGCCGAATAACCTTTCGCCGAGCCGCCACCGCCGATACCCTATCTGCTCGCTTCACTCTCCCACCGGGGTATCCCCATGCTGCGATTCGTTGCGCTTGTGTGCCTCGCCGCGCTCCTCGTTGGGTGCGGCAAGAAGAAGCCGGTCGCGGACACCGACGCGCCGGGCGGCGACAACACGCCGGGCGGCACCAACCCGCCCGCGCGTGCGCAGGGCACCGGCGGCGGCACGGCGAAGGTTCCCGCCGACGGCCTCGCGCGCATCCGCCTCCATAGCGGCGGCGGCCGAATCATTTTCAGCGGATCGGACACCGACGGGCACGTCGGTGTCCTCTACGCGATCCACACCCCCGGCTCCGAGAAGTCCACCGAGCAGATGGACGTGTACCGCGTCCGCACCGGCGACAAGGTCGCTTCGATCCCGATCGCGGAGCCGCTCACGCATGCCGCGCTCAGCCCCGGCGGGAAGTACGTCGCCGGCGGCATTTCGTTCAAGGCGAACCTGATCCGCGTGCTGGCAGCGAATGGCAGCGAGGTCGGCCGGATGTCGCCCGCGACCATCGGCACCGACGGCCGCCCGGACTGGAAGACCGAAGTTCACTTCTACACGTTCCTGTCCGACGACCGCCTGCTGACGGTCAACAACTCCGGCGGGTACGACATCTGGGGCGTTCCGGGGTTGAAGCGGATCGGCGGGCGAACCGGTCTGAACCTGCAAGGCGACCAGGCCCTGTTCAACATGTACGACAACTACCCCAACATGGGCGCGCTAACGGCCGACGGCAAGACGATCGCGCTCTACAACTGGTCCGGCGTCAGCCTCATCGACGTGGCGACCGGGGTGGAGAAATTGCGCACCGAAGAGATCATGAAGAAGGACGAGCGGAAGCCGCAGATTTTGCGCGTCGCGCTCACCCCGGACGCGAAGCGGATCATCGTTCTCGTGATCCCGGGGGAGGGGCACGCCGACAAGTGCCGGGTGCAGCAGTACGACGCGGCTGACGGGAAGCTGTTGAAGGAGACCGGGTTCGCGCGCGACCCGGCGACCCGCGTCGGCGAACCGGGCATGTTCATGTGGGGGCAGGACCACCTCGTGATCGGTCGCCCCGGAAACAAGTCGTACTCGGTCGTTTACCTGCCGACCGGGAACATCACCAACCCGCTGGACGTCGTGATCTCACCGCCGGGCAACGTGCAGCGGATCGACGCGCCGAGTCACGCCGGCCGGCTCTGGTTCGTCGGCAGCGGCGGCGGCCCGGACCACCCCGGCTACCTGTTCGGCGTGGCCCCCTCCGCACTGCCCGCCAACGCCAAAGACAAGAAGCAGATGGCCATCGCCGTAAAGCTCGGCGCAGACGGATGAGCCGCCAAGCGCTTCGCCTACATCGCGCGGAGTAATGTCGCCGCGCCACATCGGGTGCGGCGGTGTAGAACAATCTCCACACGCCCGCGATTCCACGCCGCGAGTTTCCGATGTCTGACGAGAACGCACCGAAACTGTCGCCGGTCGAAGGTCACAAGTCGGAGGGCCGGTTCCTTCGCGGCACGCTGCCCGAAGAGATCGCCGACCCCGCCGTCGAGCACCTGAGCGACGCGAACAAGAGCCTCATCAAGTTCCACGGCAGCTACCAACAAGAAGACCGCGACGCCCGCAAGACCCGCGCGAAGCCGGGCGTCGGCAAGTCGTACATGTTCATGATCCGCCTCAAGCTCCCCGGCGGGAAGCTGACCGCGGACCAGTACCTCGCGATGGACGACATCTGCGGCGAGTTCGCCAACGGCACGCTCCGCCTCACCACCCGCCAGAGCATCCAGTTCCACGGCGTGCTGAAGGGAAACCTGAAGGCGACGAGGGCCGCGATCAACGCGAGCCTCGTCACCACGCTCGGCGCGTGCGGCGACGTGAACCGCAACGTGCTGAGTTGCCCGGCCCCGCTGCCCGATCCCGCCCGCGCGCAGATGATGGTCGATTGCGACGCGGTGGCCGCGCACCTCGCCCCGAAAGCCGGGAAGCAGAGCTACCACGAGGTGTGGCTCAACGGGGAGCCGATGAACTTCGGCGACGCCACCGACGCCGGCACCGTCGAGCCGCTCTACGGCAAGACGTACCTGCCGCGCAAGTTCAAGGTCGCGTTCAGTCTGCCGCACGACAACTGCACCGACATCCTCGCGCAGTGCCTCGGCTACCTCGCGATCACCGAAGGCGGCAAGCCGGTC
>SXHE01000590.1 GCA_005773755.1 Planctomycetia bacterium | reverse complement strand
CCGCAGGCGATGGTGGGGGCGACGTACCGGCACCTGTCGTTGGACGAGCCGCGCGACCCGGAGCAGCCGATCCGCGTGTGGAACTCGTACGACGGCCGCCCGTTCAACTTCCGCTCGCTCCCGATCGCGCGCGACTTCGTCGTGACGTGTACGGTCGAGGTGACCGCCACCACGACCGGCGAGGCGTCGTTCGCGTGCCGGCTGATGGACGGCGCGGACGCGGTGTCGGCCGAGGTCAGCGTCGGGCCGAAGGGCACCGGGCGAGCGCAACTCGTCCACGAGAACAACGGCGGCCTGGGTTCGACCGCGGGGGTGGCGCTGCAGACGGCCCGCGTGTACCGGTTGGAGTTCTCGTTCGTGGACCGCCGCGCGATCCTCGCCATCGACGGCAAACAGGTGGTGCCCGACGCGGACCTGCCCGCGGTGCGCCGCCCGCCGGACAAGCACGCCCCGCCGCTCCAGCTCGGCGCGAGAGGCTGTCGGGTCGTGGTCCGCGAGCTGCGGTTGTTCCGCGATGTCCACTACACGCAGTACGGCACACACGGCACGCGCCAGCCCACGATGCTGGGGCCGAACGAGTACTACGTGCTGGGCGACAACAGCGGGAACTCGCAGGACAGCCGGAAATGGCCGACGCCGGGCGTGCCGGAAGCCGACTTCATCGGTAAACCATTCCTGATTCACCAGCCGCTGCGCCAGGGCCGCATGACGGTCGGCGGGCGCGAGCGCGAGTTCCAGTGGCTCGACTGGGCCCGCCTCCGCTGGCTGCACTGAATCTCGGCGCGACACGAGCGAACAGCTTGTATCGCCGCATTCCGCCCTGCCCGACGTGAGGTTCGCATGTCCAGCGCCGCCGCGACCGCCGACGAAGCCCACGACGAGAAGGACGAGAAGGACAAGAAGAAGCACCCGCGGGACCCAGCCCGCGAGGTCGTCGAGACCGTCGTGTTCGTCGTCGTGCTCGTGCTGCTCCTGAAGCTGTTCATCACCGAGGCGTTCGTCATCCCGACGGGGTCGATGGCCGAGACGCTTTACGGCTACCAGAAGATCATCACCTGCGGGAAGTGCAGCCACCAGTTCCCGGTCAACACGCACGACGAGGTCGAGGTCAACCAGAACACCAAGGATAAGCACTTTCTGGTCGGCTACGTGTGCCCGAACTGCCGGTACCAGGGGGACGTGACCGATCTGAACCCGCAGCCGGAGAACCGCACCGGTGACCGCGTGCTGGTGCTCAAGCCGCTGTACCACATCCGGTCGCCGCGGCGCGGCGACGTGGTGGTGTTCAAGTACCCGATGGAGCCGCAGAAGAACCACGTCGCCGCGAACTACATCAAGCGCGCGATGGGCTTCGGCGGCGAAACCGTGGCGATCTACCGCGGTGACCTGTACGTCACCATGTCGCTCGCGTACCCGGACGGCGAACTGTACCCGCGCCCCGTGGACGCTCACGACCTGTGGAAGCACGAGTACATGTATTCGAGCGGCCAGGCGAGCGCGCAGGGGCAGCAGTTGTTCGGGCTGTCGCGCGAGGCCGGGTTCACGGACCGCGTGCCGGGCGGGTTCCGCGTCGTCCGCAAGGAAGAGGACCAACTGCTGGCCGACCGGCGGCTGGTGTGGGACAACGACAAGCAGCCGCGCGACCTCGTCGGGCGGGTGAAGCCACGGTGGGAGGAGTTCGGCACCGCGGGCCGCTGGAACCCGGACAACCGGGACCAGCCGCGGGCGTTCGCCCACAACGGCGAGTCCATCGACTGGCTCCGCTACCAGCACCGCACCTGGAAGCGCGAGAAGTTGACCGAGGAGCAACTGAATCGGGGTGAGAAGCCGCGGTTGCTGCCCTGGCGCTGGCCGGAGGACAGCGGCGAGCCGGTTCCGGGACCGGTCGACAACATGCTCGGTTACAACTCGGGCACCGACTGGAACAAGGCCCAGAACCGCATGAACCGGCGCGACGACAGCGGCCCGGAATCGGCCCTCTGGGTCGGCGACCTGATCCTCGAATGCGAGGCCGAAGTCGCGGGGGGCGCGGAGGTCGTACTCGAACTGTCGCGCGGGCCGAACCGGTTCCAGGCGAAGTTCGGCAACGGGCAGGTGTCGCTCGCGCGCGTCGGCCCGAAGGGGGCGGAGTTTGGCAACCCGTCGCGCCCGTGCAAGGTGACCAACGGCAAGTACAAGCTCCGCTTCGCGAACGTGGACTGCCGCCTCTGGGTGTGGGTGGACGGCAAGCGGATCGACTTCGGTGCGGAGGCCGACTCCGACACCGCGGAGGCCACCACCACCGACGCCGACGATCACGCGAAAGAGGGTTGGGTGCGCGAGAACGACATCGACCAGCCGGCCAAGATCGGGGCGAAAGGGGGCGTCAGCGTCAGCGCGATCAAGCTGCACCGCGACGTGTACTACACCCGCAACCGCGGCGACCAGAACGTCGCCGACGTGTACTACGTTCAGCCCGGGCACTTCCTGTGTCTGGGCGACAACAGCGCCCAAAGCTCGGACAGCCGCAGTTGGGGCACGGTGCCGGAGCGCCTGATGCTGGGTAAGGCCGTGTTCGTGTTCTGGCCCGGCTACCCCAAGCCCAACCGCATCGGGTTCATCAAGTAGTGACTGGTGAGTGTATTCTGTAGCCGGGGTCATTGACCCCGGTGCTTTGCGGCGCGTGAAGCTCCGGCCTCACTGAGGCCGGCTACAGGAGACGAAGGGGAGCGAGATGCTAGTGGGCGAAATCCAGATCCGGGTGCGGTACGCGGAAACCGACAGCATGGGGCTGTTGCACCACGCGAACTACCTCGTGTACTTCGAGCAGGCGCGAACGGAGTTGCTTCGCGCCGGCGGTCGGACGTATAAGGACATGGAGGACGAGGGCTTCTTCCTCGTGGTGGCGAAGCTGGAGATCAAGTACCGGCTCCCGGCCCACTACGACGACGTGCTGACGGTCCGCACGACGGTCACGCGCACCAGCCCCGTTCGCATCGAGCACAAGTACGAGGTGCTACGCGCCGGGGCGCTGCTGGCCGAGGGTAACACGACGCTCGCCTGCGTGAACCGCGAGGGCAAACTGTGCGCGATGCCCTCGTGGATGACCGAATAGGCGAACGGCCGGTGTCAGCCGGCCGTGACTGATCGTAAGCACCGGCCGGCTG
>SXHE01000589.1 GCA_005773755.1 Planctomycetia bacterium | reverse complement strand
GCTACGGAACCAAGACTTCGTAACCCTCGCGCGATCGCCGTTGTTCGCGGCGCTACGCTCACTCCTCATTTCCGATCAGGTTGGAGATCAAGCCGTCGCCGCGCTCATGGAAAGTGATTGTGCTCCTAAACTCCGCCGTCTAGAGTTACAAGGATGCACAATTACGAAACGAAGCTTACGCAGGCTCGCGACCGCCTTTCCGAATCTCCTGACACTTGAAGTTGGGCGGTCGAAGGAGCCAGTTGCTCCAGAAGCACTGAGCCGCTTCTTCGCTGAATTGAACCAACCTCTCCGCCACTTACTGATCCAGTATCCGATTACGGATCAAGCCGCGGGTTCACTCGCCGGCAACCCTGCATTGAGCCAACTCCGTACCCTGGATCTGGGCGATGCTGAAGGTGATTTCACCGCGAAGGGGCTGACCGCGCTGCTTACATCCCCACACCTTTCAAACCTGATCACCCTCCACGCGAGGGGGGAGAAGTTGGAGAAGGCCGCATCGCTCTTGAGCGATCCGGCCTGCTTGCCGCGATTGCGCGAACTCCGTGTCGGGGTATCTGCGAAGGTTGGCGAGACAATTGAGCGCGCGCGACCCGGATTGACGTCCGCTGATCCTCGTAACCCCTTGTAACAGCTTTCCCCCTCACAATCGCTTTCGCGGTGGTTCTCGTCATAATGGCAGGCGCGTCGGCCGAGGCCGAGCCGTTCACGTTCTCTTCGTTGGTGGAGGTTGCCATGCGGTTCCTGCGATACGCTCTCCCCGCGTTCGTGCTCGCACTTGCGGCGTCCGGGTCGGCCCGCGCCGCGGGGCTGCTCGTCCCCGAAGACAAGAAGCTCCCGCCGCTGGCGATGGTCAACCACAAGGTCGTCGTCACCATCGACGAGCAAGTGGCGATCACCACCGTCGAACAGACCTTCCACAACCACACCGACCGCAACCTCGAAGCCACGTACCTGTTCCCCGTGCCGAAGGGCGCGAGCGTGGACAAGTTTACCATGTGGGTGGACGGCAAGGAGATGGGCGGCGAACTGCTCGACGCCAAGAAAGCCAATCAGGTCTACACCGACATCGTCCGCCGCACGCAAGACCCCGGCCTGCTCGAATACATGGGCAGCAGCCTGCTGAAGCTGAGCGTCTTCCCGGTGCCGCCGAAGGGCGACCAGAAGGTGAAGATCAGCTACAAGTTCGTCGCCCCGAAAGACGGCACCGTTGTTGAGTACATTTATCCGCTCAAGACGGACGGCAAGGCGACGCGGACGCTCGAAGAGTTCTCCGTGAACCTGAACATCAAGTCGAAGCACGCCGTCCAGAACGTCTACAGCCCGACGCACGCGATCAACACCACGCGCAAGAGCGACAAGGAAGTGAACGTCACGTTCGAGCGCAACCAGGCGATCCTAGACAAGGACTTCCAGCTCTACTACGGCTTCGGCGACAAGGACATCGGCCTGACGCCGCTGGTGTACAAGCCGATCACGACCGAAGACGGCTACTTCATGTTCCTCGTCTCGCCGCAGCTCGAAGCCGAGAAGAAGCGCATGCCGCGCGACCTCGTGCTTGTGCTCGATACGTCGAGCAGCATGTCGGACATCAAGATGCAGCAGGCCCGCAAAGCGGTGAAGCACTGCCTCGCGCAACTGAAGCCGGAAGACCGGTTCAACGTCATCAAGTTCTCGACCAGCGTGACGCCCTTCCGCGACAAGCTCGTTGAGGCCAACAAGGACTACCTCGACGCCGCGAACAAGTGGGTCGACGGCCTCAAGACCAGCGGCGGCACGGCGATCTGGCCGGCGCTCGACGACGCCCTCGCGATGCGCTCCAGCGACACCGCGCGGCCGTTCACGGTGGTGTTCTTCACCGACGGCCAGCCGACCGTGGACGTGACCAACCCGGACAAGATCGTCAAGAACGTGCAGGAGAAGAACACCGGCAACACCCGCATCTTCACCTTCGGTGTGGGCGACGACGTGAATGCCGCGATGCTCGACCAACTGGCCGAGACGACCCGCGCGGTCAGTACCTACGTCCGCGAAGCGGAAGACATCGAAACGAAGGTCGCCGGTCTGTACGCGAAGATCAGCAACCCGGTCCTCACCGACCTGAAACTGACCACGACCACCGGCGTGCAGATCCACGAAATCTACCCGCCGAAGCTGCCCGACCTGTTTAGCGGCACGCAGCTCGTTGTGATCGGCCGCTACACCGGCAGCGGACACAGCGCGATCAAGCTCACCGGCATGGTCGGCAAGGAGAAACAGGAGTTCGTTTACGAACTGAACTTCCCCGCCAAGACCGAGAGCGAAACCGGCAAGGACTTCGTGGAACCGCTGTGGGCACGCCGCAAGGTCGGCTACCTGCTCGACCAGATTCGCGTGAACGGCGAGAAGAAGGAACTGATCGACGAAGTGGTCGGGCTGGCGAAGCGGTACGGGATCGCGACCCCGTACACCAGCTACCTCGTGGTGCCGGACAGCGTGATGCCGGTCGTGCCGACGCCGCTCCCCGGCGGGCCGAAGCGCGACCCGAAGCCGGTTCCGTTCCCGGCCCCGCCCATCGCCGGCGGCCCCGGCGGTGGCGGGGTCGTGCCCGGCACCGCGCCCGCGGCCCCCGGCGGCAAGCCGATGAGCGTCGAAGACTTCGCCAAGAAACAGGCCGAGGGCGACAAGGGCGATGGCAAGAGCGGGCTGGCCGGCAACCGCGGGTTCGAAGCGGAGCGCCAGGTCAAGGACGCGCTCGAGAAGCTCAAGAAGGAGACCGACCCGAAGACCCGCGCCGCGCTCACGGAGGAAGTGAAGAAGTACGCGGAGCAGAAGAAGGTGTGGGACGACACCAACCGCGCGCTCAAGGGCGGGAAGGGCGGCTACCAGACCGGTCAGCTCGGCGTCGATCTGTCGTGTGCCGCGAACAACCTTCGCAACCAGGACCGCGTCAGCCTGACCGCGAACCGCCAGGTATACGGCCGCAACTGCCTCGAAATCGGCGGCGTGTGGATCGACGACGCATATAAGGCCGAAACGAAGTCGGTGACGGTGAAGGCGCAGAGCGACGCCTACTTCCGAATCCTCGAACTGAATCCGACGATGAAGGACGTGTACCGCCTGGGCAACCACGTCGTCTGGATCACCCCCAGCGGCACCGCGCTGGTGATCGACCAGACGCAGGGCAGCGAGAAGATGGACGACACCGACATCAAAGCGCTGTTCGTCAAGAAGTAAGCGGGCGACGTTCGTAGAACAGGCACAGGCGAGCGCGAACGCGCTCGCCTGTGCCTTTTTTTCTGATGGAGTTTCCGCGCCCCATCGGGCACAATCCACCCGCCCCCCCACCACCACGGAGCCTCTTCCCATGACCATCGCAATGAACCGGCGCGCGTTCCTCGGCGCGAGCGCCGCCACCGCCGCCGGGCTGCTGACCTCCGGCACCGCCCGCGCCGCAGACGACTTCGGCGGGTTCGCCGTTGGCGTGCAGAGCTACACGTTCCGCAACTTCGACCTGGAACAGATGCTGAAGAAGACGAAGGACCTGGGCCTGAAGTCGGCCGAGTTCTACTCGAAACACATCCCGACCGACAGCAGCCCGGACAAGCTGAAAGCGATCCTGAAGCTGTGCGACGAGTACGGCGTGAAGCCGATGGGCTTCGGCGTCTCCGGGTTCAGCAAGAACCACGACGCCAACAAGAAGATGTTCGACTTCGGCAAGGCCATCGGGGTGAACTACCTGAGCGCGGACCCGTCGATGGACAGCTTCGACAGCCTCGACAAGCTGTGCGAGGAATACAAGATCGCCATCGCCATCCACCCGCACGGCCCGGCGGGGAAGGGCCGGCACCAGTGGTGGTCCGCGGAGGTCATCCTCAAGGCCATCAAGGACCGCCACAAGCTGATTGGCACCTGCCTCGACACCGGCCACCTGATCCGCATGGAACAACTGGGCGAGAAGCTCGACGTGGCCGAACAGGTCAAACTGATGGGCGCGCGCAACTTCGCGATGCACCTGAAGGACCACGACAACAAGAAGAAAACCGACGTGCCGTTCGGCGACCCGGCCGGCGTGCTGAACATCGCCGCGGTACTGAAGGCGCTGAAGGCGGTGAAGTTCGCCGGGCACCTCGCCATCGAGTACGAGGCCAACCCGAACGACCCGTCGCCGGACATGAAGAAGTGCGTCGCGCATTTCAAGGAGACCGCGGGCAAAGTGAGCTAACCGAACGGTGCGCGGATGCGTGTCTACGAAGGGGCCGGCAGTATCGTCTGGGCGGTCGTCCGCTGTGGGCCGCGATTCGATCAGATCGCGGCTTTCGGCGATAAGGGCGTCAGCGTCTGGAACCACGACGCCAACGTCCCCGTGCAACGACTGCCCGCGGAGCACGAGGCGCGCGGCGACGCGAATCTCGTGGTCTCCCCGAACGGACACTGGCTCGTCGCGTACGCGCACCGGTCGATGTGGTGTTGGGAATCGCGCCGCGACCAGTGGGAGCTGCGCTGGCAAACCGGCGGAGACAACCTGTTTCTCGCCCGCTTCGACACCGACACGAGCGATCTGTTGCAGCTCGACTTCGAGAAGGTCAACAACGATGCCCCCGGCGTGGTCCTGAGCCGGCGCTCGCTGGACAACAAACTGCAAGCGAAGAAACCGGTCCGCGAAGTCGCAACACCTGAAGACGACCGCGTCAGCTCCGCGTGGCTTTACAGGCTGAACTACTACGCGGCGGATCTGTCCGCTGACGGCCGGTCGTTCTTCTACTCGCCACACCTCTGGTCGATGACCGGTACCGGCTACGTCGGCGAGCTGAAGCCGCGGCGCGGTCACAACGAGGCCGCGTTCTCACCGGACGGGTCGTTCATCGCGGTCGATGGCGGCACGACTGTCTATGTTTACCGGACGCCAACGCTCGAGTTGATCACCACATGGCGTGTGAAACACACCTACGGTGCGAAACTGGCGTGGTCGCCGGACGGCCGGCTGCTCGTGCGTGCCGATGCGAGCACCACCGTGCGCGCCTTTGATGTAGCCGCGCAAACCGAGGTGGTCGCCCGGACCGCCAGACGACAGCGCGGGACCGCCATCGCGTTCTCACCGGACGGCTTGACGCTGTTGGTGGGGACGTTCGGAGGCAACGTCGTCGTCTGGGATACGGAATAGCGGCTGTGACGGTGCCCGCCGGCCAGTTTGATGATACGGCGGGGAAGGGCGGCTGAACGCCCCGCACGCCGAGCGTATAATCCCGTGAGGGCACGCCGCGCCCCAGCAGGCGCGGCGTTTGTTCTTCCCTAACTCTCCACGGGAACTAAGGCCGCCCATGACCGCAGAGGAAATCGCCGATCTACGGCAGCGCAGGTACAACGCGACCGCGGTGTACCTGAAGCTACTAAACCCCGACCTGATGATCCTGCGCGTGAAGCCGGACTTCCCGCGACCCGCGCACGTTCCCGGCCAGTACTGCACGCTGGGCCTCGGCTATTGGGAGCGCCGCACCGAAGCGTGTCAGGTCGAAACGCTCCCGCCCGGCGACGTGACGAAGGTGGTCCGCCGCGCGTACTCGATCAGTTGCTCGATCACTGGCGAACCCGGCCAACTGATGCGGCTGGAAGACACCGACTGGCTGGAGTTCTATATCGTTCTGGTGCGCGAGAACGTAGACGGCCGCGTGCCGGCGCTGACCCCGCGCTTGTTCGCGCTACAAGAAGGGGATCGGCTCCAGATCGGGGAGCGCGTAACCGGGCACTACACGCTCGACCCGGTCAAGCCCGGCGACACGGTGATCTTCCTGGGAACCGGCACCGGTGAGGCCCCGCACAACTACATGACGTGGGAGCTGCTGCGCCGCGGGCACACCGGGATGAT
>SXHE01000588.1 GCA_005773755.1 Planctomycetia bacterium | reverse complement strand
CGTTCATCCGCGCCCGCGCCACCGCAACCAGCAAACGGACCATGAGCACCACCGTTCCCGCTTCGATCCCGCTGCCGGTCGGCCGTCTCGTCGGCGTCGGGGCGATCATCTTCTGCGCGAACGCGGCGCTGCTGGTGCTGCAACTGGTCGCGGGGCGGCTGCTCGCGCCGTTCATCGGCTCCAGCCTCGAAACGTGGACGTCGATCATCGGCGTGTTCCTCACCGGTATCGCGCTGGGCAACGGGTTCGGCGGCCGGTTCGCCGACCGCTACCCGACCCCGCGCACGCTCGCGGCGCTGCTCGGGCTGGGCGCGGTCGCGGCGCTGTGGATGCTCGTGTTCCCGCTGATCCTGAGTTCGACCGGGCTGCACAAGTCGCTGCCGCTCGGCCCGCGCATCCCGATCCTGGCCGCGGCGCTGTGCCTGCCCGCGGGGTTCGTGCTTAGCCTGCTCACCCCGCTGGCGATCAAGTTGGGTCTGCCGGACGTGTCGCACACCGGCCGCGTCGCCGGGCTGATCTTCGCGCTCAGCACCCTCGGCTGCTTGCTGGGCAACTACGTCACCGGGTTCTACCTGATCCCGACGTTCACCATCAACACGCTGGTGGTCGTGGCCGCGGGCATACTGATCGTGCTGGCGGTCGTGTCGCAGGTGGTGGTGCGAAAACAAGAACCTACCCCCCCACCCCCCCTCCCTGAAGGGACGGGGGAGCAAGACAAGACCGCTTCCTCCCCCCCTCCCTTCAGGGAGGGGGGGCCGGGGGGGGTAGGTTCTTCCAACCCCCACGCCTTCCCCGACATTCGCATTGCCTACTTGGTGGTGTTCCTGTCGAGCTTCTGCGGCATGGCGCTCGAGCTGACCGCGTCGCGCGTGCTGGCGATGCAACTCGGCGTGTCGCTGTTCACCTGGACCGGGATCATCGGCGTGATGCTGGCCGGCACCGCGCTGGGGAACTTCACCGGCGGGCAACTCGCGGACCGCGTGAACCGGCCCGGCTCCAACCTGAACCCGCGGTACGCGCTGGCCGCGACGCTGTGCTTCGCCGCCGCCGCGATCGTGTTCGTCTTCGTCGCGATGGCGCTCGTCACGCGGTTCAAGGGGTTTCAGGAGTGGGGGCCGATCACGCAGGTGATGGGCTGGACGTTCAGCCTGTTCTTCCTGCCGATGTTCGCGCTGGGGCTGGTGTCGCCGCAGGTGATCCGGCTCGCGGTGCCGGACGTGGCGCACGCGGGTCGCGTGGCCGGGCGCGTGTACGCCTGGAGCACCGTCGGGGCCATCGTCGGCACGTTCGCCGCCGGCTACGTGCTGCTGTCCGCACTCGGCATGTACCAGACCATCCTGGTCTCATCGCTGATCGTCGTCGGCGCGAGTTTGCTCGTCGCGAAGGTGTGGGACAACAACCCGCTGCTGTACCTGTTCAGCGTCGTCCTCGGCGGCATCACCGGCGGGTTCATCCTCACCAACCGCGAGCAGACCGACGAGTACGTCGTGAAGGTCGAGTCCAATTACTACACGATCAAGGTCGCCCGCTACCCGGTTTTCAACCACGACGCGGCACTGGCGATGAACCTCGACAAGCTCATGCACTCCGTCGTCGATCCCTACGACCCGCTGTTCCTGTACTACACCCACGAGTACATTCAGGTCGAGTTCGCGCGGGTGGCGCTGGCCGGGGCCGCCGAGCCGAAGGCGCTGGTGATCGGCGGCGGCGGGTACACGTTCCCGCGGTACGTGAACACCGAGTTCCCCACCGTTCAGGTGGACGTGGTCGAGATCGACCCCAAGGTGACACAGGTCGCGTTCGACCACCTGGGCCTGAAGCCGCACCCGCGGCTCAACCCCGTTCACATGGACGGCCGGCAGTTCGTCGCCGAGCGCGCCGCGCCAGGTAGTTACGACCTCGTGATTCAGGACGCGGTCAACGATCTGTCCGTTCCCGCGCACCTGATGACGAAGGAGTACAACGACGCGGTGAAAGCCGTTCTGAAGCCGGACGGCGTGTACCTGCTCACGATCATCGACTCGGTCGCCGACGGCAAGTTGTGGAAGGCGGCAATGGCGACGCTGGCGAAGACGTACCCGGCGGAGAACGTCGTGATGCTCCGCGTGCCGGACGTGCGCGAGAACATCCCCGGTGCCAAGCCGTGGCACGAGGAGCGGCACGTGCTGGTGATCTACGCCTCGAACAAGCCGTTCTCGGTGGCGACGATCATCGGCGCGAACCCCGGTGCCGCGGCCCGGCTGGGCACGCTCGCGCTGGGGGCGGTCGATCTGCCCGGCAGCGGCCCGGCCCTTGCGACGCGCCCCGCGCTCGGTGCGTACACGCGCATCGTGAACACGACCCAGGTTCCGCCGGAACTACTGAAAATCTACACCGACCGCGAACCGGGCCTCGTCCTCACCGACCAGTTCTGCCCCATCGACAACCTGATGGCCGAAGTGTTCCGCAGGCGCGAGCGCTGAGCGCCGGCCCCAGTTCGTAGCCCCCGGACCGCGAGCGATGCGCGTCTTCCTGTACGAGTACATGACGGCGACCGGCACCGGGCGCGACCCGGACTCGCCCGATCACGGCATGTATCTCGAAGGCCGCGCGATGCGCGACGCGATCGCCGAAGACCTGCGCGCCGCCGGCGCGGAACCGCTCGTCGCGGTCAGTTCGGACGGGTTCCGCGACCTCGTCAAGCTCTCGGAGTGGGCACTCGTCATCGCCCCGGAGACCGACGGCATCCTCGCGAACCTTGTCGAGTCTTTCCAGACATACAAGGGCTACTGCCCACAACTACTCGGCCCTTCGCTCGACGCCATCCGACTCACCACGGACAAACTCGCGCTCGCGGAGCACTGGCGCGCACACGGCGTACCCACCCCCGCGACCAGCGACCGCGAGCCGACGCCGTGCGAGGCGTTCCCGGTGGTGTGGAAGCCGCGCGACGGGGCCGGTTCCACCGACACGTTCCTCATCCGCGACCGCTTCGAGCTGTCCGTCGCGCGGGCGGTACACACCGCGGGGCCGATGATCCTGCAGGAGTTCGTATCGGGCAGTGCCGCGAGTGTCGCGTTCCTCTGCGGCCCGACCCAACTCCTTCCGCTGCTGCCCACCTTCCAGTTGCTCAGCGCCGACGGGCGGTTCAAGTACCGCGGGGGCGAACTGCCGATCCCGACGGACCTCGCGGCCCGCGCGGTGAACCTCTCGACGCGCGCGGTGGCGTGCGTACCGGGCCTGCTCGGTTACGTCGGCGTCGATCTGGTGCTGGGCGACGCGGCGGACGGTTCACGCGACTTCGCGATCGAAATCAATCCCCGACTCACCACGTCGTACATCGGCCTGCGCGCGCTGGCCGACTTCAATCTCGCGGAAGCGCTGCTAAAAGTCGCGACTGGCGAAACCATCAGCGCACCGGCCTGGAAGCCCGGCCGCGTGCGGTTCGGCCCGGACGGAAAAGTGAAAAAAAGCGCCGAGAATCCGATTTGACTTCTAGGGAACAGTTGCACACTATTAGGGTAGACGGGCGGTGCGCCCGACCCGCTGCCCAGCGACGTTCAGGCAGCGGCGTGTTGTGCAAGGATTTCCCAATCGCCCACTTCGCGAAGGCTTGAAGCTGACTCGTTGACGATACCCGTTCGCGTCGCGCGGTTGGACAGTTGGTCAGCCTGGAGTTCACCCAGTGTGGTTTGTCACTTTGGGGTGTGGGTGGAGGAGTTTGCGGAGCATGGTGGCGATCCAGTCGAACAGGTAGGTGACGGCCTTCTTCAGCCGCCACGGGTGATTCATCAACGCCTCACGCAGTG
>SXHE01000587.1 GCA_005773755.1 Planctomycetia bacterium | reverse complement strand
GAGCGCCTCTACCTCGACGACGACGGAAAAGAGGTCCGCGTTCCGAAAGGCGAGGGCACGGGGACGGGCGAGACGAATCACCCGTACGCGGTCGTCGTACGCGACGCGAGCCACCCCATCACGAAGGGCATGCCGAAGGAGTGGATGCACGCGAAGGACCAGCTCATGCACAATCTGCGCGGCCCGGCCGAGGGCATGAAGGTGCTGGCGACCGCGTACTGCCCGGCGACGAAGGCGAACGAACCGATCGTGTGGACGGTCGAATACGGCAAGGGGCGGATCGTCCACACGCCGATGGGCCACGACGTGTTCGCGATGAGCTGCGTCGGGTTCGCCACCACGCTTCGCCGCGGCACGGAGTGGGCCGCAACCGGGAAGGTCACTCTTGAGATCCCCGAGAACTTCCCGACCGCGGACAAGGCCAGTCAGTTCCCCGCCGAGAAGAAGTGATTCGCCGCAGACAACCTCACCACGGGTCAGCCATGACGCGCCAACTGTTCGCCGTGTTCGCGGTCCTCGCCTATTCCGGTGCCGCACTCGCGGGCCACACGCGCCCGGGGTACGTCGATGGGTGCCAGTCCGCGGACGACCGGTACGTCGTCACCGCCGAGTCGAAGAAGCAACCGGACGGCAAAGACGGCTGGGAGTTCACCTGGAAGGACACCAAGACCGGCGCGAAGCACACCGGCTGGCTCGTCGGGTTGCCCTACGGCCTCGAACACTTCAAGGTCGCGTACGCGCACATCTTCGTGCCGCCCGGCGGCGAGACGTTCGCGGTGTTCCAGACCGCGAACTGGACCGGTGCCGGCAGCAAGCCGCCCGGCGGCAAGGAGAAGGAAGTCAACCGGAACCCGCCCGACGAGTTCAAGAAGTACGCCGGGTTTGCGGACCGCATCGTCGTCTACAAGAAGACCGGCGAGGTCGTGAAGCGGATCGCGATGAACGACATCCTCAAGCCGAACGAGTGGGTGTACGTGAACTGGGTGCAGGGGAACCTGTACTGGCTGAGCGAGTATTCCGACGTGATGAAGGGTGGCGA
Organism: Planctomycetia bacterium; assembly: GCA_005773755.1. Taxonomy (GTDB): domain Bacteria; phylum Planctomycetota; class Planctomycetia; order Gemmatales; family Gemmataceae; genus Gemmata. The sequence continues at coordinate 1,694 of SXHE01000587.1, read as the reverse complement.
GCCGCCGCGGTGCGGATACCGCTACTTCCGCGTGTCACCGGATTACAGCGTGCTGGAGTTCACTGTCGGCCCGAACAGCGACGCGGTCCACAAGGTGAAGGACTTGGGCGCGGATGTAGTGAACTACCGCCGCCCGGTGTTCGTGTCACTGACGGACGGCGCGTTACTCGACAAGAAGCCGACCGAGACGGACAAGACCCCGGTGCGGCCGTTCGTTGGCGATCTGGTGAAACGCGGCGACGATATGAAGAACTACGTCCCGAGCCTCGACCCGGTCCGCGTGGCAGGCAAGGTCGTTTCCGAGAAGTAGCGGTCTGCCAGAATCAACCCTTCCGCTCGACCTTCTCCACGAGCGGCCCGATCGCCCAGGCGATACCGCGGAGGAAGATCTCGCGGCAGGTTTTATTCGTCGCAAGATCTTTCGCGTCGTAACGGGTGTAGAACGCGCGGCCCTTGGTCTTCACGTTTTCGCGTACCCATGTGTGCGGCATCATGTCCCCGGGTAGCCCGCTCTTGAGCAACACGGTCACGTCGTCAGCGAGTTCCGTGTAGCGGTAGGAGCCGCTCAGCGTCTTCGGCGGCTCCAACCCCTTCAGGATCGGGTGATCCGCCGCCCCCTTCGTCAGTTCGATCTTGAACTTGTCGTCTTTCTCCTTGTTGAGCAGGTGGTGGCCACCATACTTTGCGCCGAACACCTCCTGATCGGCACGCAGCCAGTTCTCGAAGACGTGACTCGCCGCGCGGTAGCCGACGAAAGGCTTGCCCGCCACGAGGTACTTCTTGAAGTGTTCGAGTTGCGCGTCGCTGGGGAATGTCCGCTTGTTGGCGGATCCGATCCATAGGTCGGCAGTCGCGAGTTGTTCGAGACCGGCGACGTTGTCGGTTTCTTTGCCGTCCGCCTTCTTACCCGGCACCTGACCACCTTTGAGTGCTTTCAGGCGGTAGAGTTTCTCCAACTCCGTCTGCACCTCCGGCAGCGTGCCTCCGAAGAAGAGCACGGTGAGTGTCTTCTCCTCCTCGGCGCGGATGGTGGCGCATAAGGCCAGTCCCGCGGCACCCGTCAGAAATGTTCGGCGATCGGCGATCGGCATGTGAAGGCTCCTGCTGAGAGTTAGGAAAGCAACTCCGCGACCACCCCGGTTTGGTTCACGTCCTTGAGGCCGGGGTCGGGCACACCGAACTTGTCGGTCGGCTTGCCGACCGCGTGCAGCATCGTGCAGAACAGGTTCGCCATCGTCCGGTGCGCCTTCGTGCCGTACGCGGGGAACTGCAGGTAGCGACCGCGGGTCTTGAGCTTGCCGCCGAGGTCGCCGAGCATCACGACCGGCCACTCGCGGAGCTGCGGGTGGTGCCCGTCGCCGGAGTCGCTCAGATACACGATGACGGTGTTGTCCAGCATCGTGCCGTTGCCTTCCTTCACGCTCTCCAGCTTCTTCGCCAACCCGGCGATCAGTTTGCAGTGGTACTGCCGCACCGCGACGAAGCACTCCTCGTAGGTCTTGCCCGGCACGCCGCCGCCGTGACCGTAGTGGTGCCCACCGACGGGAATCCCGAGTTCCGGGAACGCCGGGAAGTGCTGCCCGCCGCCGCCGCTGGTGAGCAGCACGGTGTTCGTCAGCCCGGTGATCAGCGCCGCCGCGGCAATCTCGAACTGGGACTCGAGTCGGTTCGTTTCGGTCGGCTTGGCGAACTTG
>SXHE01000586.1 GCA_005773755.1 Planctomycetia bacterium | reverse complement strand
GGCCGTCACGCAGGTCGAGAACCTGATCCGCTCCGGCAACCCCGGCGACGGGTACACGCTGCTGGTGATGACCGGCACCGCGCAGCCGATCGTGCCCGGCCCGTCCACCGACCCGGAGAAGGTGGTCGCGGAACTGCGCAAACTGCGGGCCTCGCACGGCCCCGCGGACCACACCGCGGCGCTGGCCGCGGTCGCGGACATCCTCACCCGGTCGCCGCGCGCCTACCCGCGCCGGCAGCTCACGTTCTTCACCGACCTCCAGCGCGCGTCATGGGCCAACGCGATCCCGCGCCCGGACAACAGCACCGCCGAGTTGTGGCAGCGGATCACCTCGCGGGCCGACGTGGCCGTTGTGGACACCGCACGTACCGAACCGGACAACCTCGCGGTCTCGGAACTTGTGCTCTCGGAGCCGATGCCGCTGGTCAACCAGCCGGTGTCGGTCACGGTTACGGTCGCGAACCTGGGCCGCGTCGAGAAGAAGAACGTCCGCGTCGACCTGTTCCTGGGGCGGCCGTCGGGCGGGTCCGATTCGCTCGTCTCGGTCGATCAGAAGCCGGTGGACGTGATCCCGTCCGGCGGGCGCGGCAGCGTGAAGTTTGACCTGACCGGCACGCACGCGCTGCGGGACCGCGGCGTTCACGTCCTTCAGGCGAAACTGGTCGAGGGCGACGACCTGCCCGCGGACGACACCCGCGCGATCGCGGTCGAGGTGCGCGACGGGTTGCACGCGCTCCTCGTGGAAGGGAAGGCCGACCCGGACCCGGCGCGGACGGCCGCGTGGAACCTCGCCATCGCCCTGTTCCCGCCGACCGCGAAGCTCACCGACACGCCGAACCGCCCGCGGACCGTTTCGCCCGCCGACTTCCTCGACCCGAACGTGGCCGACCTCGCCGGCGTCGATTGCGTGTTCTTCTGCGACGTGGCGAACCCGACCCCGGACCACTTCGCCAAGCTCGAAGCGGTTCTGAAGCGCGGGGGCGTCGTCGTCATCGGCCTCGGCCCACAGGCCGCGGCCAACCGCGCGCGCTACAACGAAGTCCTGTACCGCGACGGCAACGGCGTGCTGCCCGGCCCGGTCGGGGACGCGGTGGGCGGCGGCGCGGACGACAACTTCCGGTTCTTCGCCGACGAGGAGGAGTTCCGCAAGCCGCCGCTGCTCCCGTTCAACAACGACAAGGCGCGGCCCAACCTCATCAACGTGCCGTTCCGCGGGTACGTAAAGCTCGACGCCCCGGCGGACGGCCGCGCGCGCCGCATCCTCAGCTTCGCCCGCGCCGGTGTGCCCGATCCGAAGCTGCCGACCGCGAAACCCGACCCGGCGCTGGTCGAGTGGAGCCGGCACCGCGGGCGCGTGTACGTGTTCACCACCGCGTTCAACGAGAGCTGGGGCGCGTGGCCCTCGTCGCCGACGTACCTGGAGTTCTGGCACGAGTTCGTGAAGTACTCCGTCGCGGCCCCGGACCGGCACACGGTTCGCGCCGGCGACCGGATCGAAGAGTTCTTCCCCGCCAGCAACGCCGGGCTGACCGTCGGGCTGAGCGGGCCGAACGGGCTGACGGCCGACATCCCGCTCGTACTGCAAGACGAGGCCGGCGTCGCCGCGTTCAACAACACCGCCGTCAGCGGCCTGTACCGGATGGGGTTGAACGGCGCGCGCGACCGCGTGTTCGCCGTGAACGTCGCCGAGTTCGTGCCCGGCGGCGCGAACGAGTCCGACCTGTCGCAACTCAAGCCCGAAGCGTTCAAGGCGATCGGTTCCGTGCAGATCGTCCCCGACGCGATGGACGTGCAGCCGACCAACGAGAGCGGCGCGGTGATCTCGACGCAGCCGAAGCCGCACGGCCCGATGCTGGCCCGGCTCGCGGTGCTGTTCGCCGTGCTGGTGCTCGCCACGGAACTGCTGATCGCGTGGCAGTTCGGCCCGTCGCGCACCGGGGCCGCGGCCGGCGCGCCCAGCAACCCGACCGGCGCGAAGCGGCTCCTGCGATTGGCCGGCACGCTCGCCACCCTGTTGCCGCTGGCGGTCGCGGTGTTCGTGCTGTTTACGGTGATCCACGCGGAGCGCACCGGCAACCCGCTGGGGTTCCTCCCGCACGGCCTCCGCTCCGGCATCGAGACCGCCGCCGGCGTGCCCGCCGCGAACCCCGGCGAGGGCACGAAGTGGCGGCTCGAATCGTTCTCCGCGTTCTTCCGCAACGTGGTCACGGACCGGCGCGTCGTGCTCGCGCTGGGGCTGGTGTGCGTCGTGCTGACGATCACCGTGTACTGGATGGAGCGCAAGGCCGCCGGCGGGTACAACCGGCTCGTCGCGCCCACGCTGCTGCGCGTGTCGGTGTTCCTCCTGGCGCTGTTCGTCCTGCTCGGTCAACTGCGGCTCGCGTTCGACCGCGAGGGCCTGCCCGAAGTCGTCATCCTCCTCGACACGTCCGCGAGCATGGCGAAGGTGGACGACTTCCGCGACCCGGCCGTGCGCGCGAAGGCCGAAGAGTTGGCCGGCGCGACCAACCTGTCCGAGTTGAACCGGCTCCGGCTCGCGCAGTTGCTGCTCACCAACACGAAGGCCGACTGGCTCACCAAGCTGCTGGAGGAGAAGCAGGTCAAGGTTCACCTGTACGCGGTGGACGCGCAAACGCGGATGCTGACCGCGATCGACGACGAGTCGCAACTCGCGGACGGCCGCGCGGCCATCCTCGCGCTGAAGCCGGAGGGCGAATCGTCCAACTTGGGCGACGGCGTCGAGGCGGTGCTGAAGGCGTTCCGCGGCAGCCCGCTCGCGGCCATCATCATGTTCACAGACGGCGTGACCACCGCGGGCACCGACCTGCCGAGGGCGGCGCGGGCCGCGTCGCTCGACGGTGTGCCGCTGTTCATCGTCGGCGTCGGTGACGTGTGGGAGACGCCCGACCTGGCCCTGACCGACCCGCAATCGGAGGACGTGGTGGGCCGCGGCGACCGGATCGCGTTCGAGGCCCGGCTGACCGCCCGCGGCGACGTGCCCGCCGGCCCGGTCACGGTGTTCCTCAAGGAGAAGCTGCCCGGCGGCAAGTTCGAGGACCGCGGGCAGACGACCGTGACCGCCGACCCGTCCGGCAACCCGGTGCCCATCGTCATCGGCTACACGCCGATGGAGGCCGGCGAGAAAACGTTCATCCTCACCGTGCCCGGCGTGCCCGGCGAGACCAACCTGCGCAACAACGAGATCGAGCGCACCGTTCTGGTGACGGACTCGCGCAAGATCCGCGTGCTGTACATCGAGGGCTACCCGCGGTACGACTTCCGGTTCGTGAAGGTCATGCTCGAGCGCGAGTCGGACAAGTCCGTCGGCGGCAAGGCGGTCGAGGTGAAGGTGCTGCTGCACGACGCCACGAAGGGCTGGGCCGGCACGGACCGCTCGGCGTTCGGCGAGGAGTTTCCGAACCGCACGGAACTGTTCGGCTTCGACGCGGTGATCCTGGGCGATGTGGACCCGAAGACGATTCCCAAGTCGGCACAGGCGCTGCGCGACCTCGCGGACTTCGTGAAGCAGAAGGGCGGCGGTCTCCTGTTCTTGAGCGGCGAACACGGGACGCCGGCCGCCTACGCCGACACGCCGCTGGCCGAGGTGCTGCCGGTCGTGCCGTCCGACGCGCCGGTGGTGGTGCGCGCGCCGGAGGAAACGCCCATCACGGAGGAGTACCAGCCGAAGCTGACGCCGGCCGGGCGCATCCACCCGCTGTTCCGGTTCTCGTCCGACGAGGTCGAGTCCGCACGCATCTGGGGCAACTTCAAGCCGCTGTTCTGGTACGCGAAGGGCTACCGCCGCAAGCCGCTCACGAACGTGCTGGTCACGCACCCGACGAAGCCGAGTGAGGGCGGCGCGCCGAACGAGAACCACCCGCTGGTGATCCAGCAGTTCGCGGGGGCCGGTCCGGTCCTGTTCTTCGGGTTCGACGACACCTGGCGGTGGAGGTTCCGTGGCGACGAGGAGCACTTCGACCGGTTCTGGATGCAGGCGGTGCGCGTGCTGGCCCGGTCGCGCGTGCGCCGGCCGGAGCTGCGGGTGCTGCCGAAGACCGAGTTCCGCCGCGACGAGAAGGTGACGGTGCAGGTGCGGTTCCCGATCGAAGCGCCCGCGCCGCCCGGCGTCGCCCCGGTGCGGGTCTCGGTCACGCGCGCGCCGCTGTCGAAGCCGGACGGCACGCCCGGCCCCGGCGCGACCGAGACCGCGACGCTGGTGCTGAACCGCGTCCCCGGCCCGACGGGGCAGTACGAGACCACGCTGGCGCGCGCGCCGGAGGGCGAGTACAAGTTCGAGATGATCGACCGCGACGTGACCGGCTCGCGCCCGGCGGCGACGGCCCGCGTGCTGCCGCCGATGAACGAGCGCGAGCGCACCGAGATGAACCGGGCCGACATGATGGCGGCCGCGAAGATTTCCGGCGGCGAGTTCTACACGCTGGCGAACGCCACCGACGTGTTCAACGACCTGAAGAACCTCCAGCGGGTGCCGCTCAACCAGCCGGTGCCGCCGGTGCCGCTGTGGACCCAGCCCGCGGTGTACGCGCTGATCCTGTTCCTGCTTCTGGGCGAGTGGCTTTTGCGGAAGCGCGAGCGGCTGTTATGATGGGGAGTTACGCAAACGGTCGGCCACGCTGGAGCGTCGAATAGGTAAGCCGCAAGCGGCTCCGATCCAGGGAGAGCGTTCGTATGGCACTGCTGCTGCGCCCGCCGACCGAGCGCGAATCGCTCCCCGATCAGCTCGACGACCTCGGGCGCGCGCGGAAGCGGGTCGCGGTCTCGGCCGGGGCGTTCGCGCTCGTTGCCACCGTCGTCGGCTCCGTCACGCTCGTCGGGTTCCTCGACGCCGCCGTCCACCTCGGCCCGCTCGCCCGCGCGCTCGCGCTCGTCGCGCTGCTCGCCGTGGTCGGTGTCGTGTGGTACCGCGGCATCGCTCGCGCGCTCCGTCACCGTACCGACGCGCTCTCCCTGGCGATGGAACTCGAAGACCAGTTCCCCTCGCTCAACGACGCGCTCGCGTCGGCGGTGTCGTTCCTCGGCACCACCGAAGAGGCCGCCTCGACGGACCTGCGCCCGCCGAAGCCAAAGGGCGTGTCGAACCGGATGACCGCGTCCGCGGTGCGCGCCGCCGAGCGCAAGGCCGGGCGGCTCCCGCTCGACCAGATCGTGCCGACCGGCCGGTGCTGGCGGGCGTTCTGGCTGTGCGCCCTCGCGCTCGCGGTCGCCGCGCCGCTGGCGCTGTGGAACACGACCCGCGCCTCCACCGCGCTCGTGCGGCTCGCCGATCCGTTCGGCAAGCACCCGTGGCCGACCAAGACCCGGATCGCGGTCCTCGCCCCGGCGCAGTTCCCGGTGCGGATCGCGAAGGGCGAACCGTTCGAGGTGAAGTTCGCCGTGAGCGGCGTGCTGGCCGGGCCGGCGCGGGTGCAGGTGCGGTTGGCCGGTGGGGGCGACTCCGAGGAACTGTTCCCACTCGCGCCCAGCAACGACCCGGCGCACCCCGGCGCGGCCGTCGTCACGACCCGGTTCGACGCGGGCCGCGTGTCGAGCACGTTCGGCCTGCGCGTGCTCGCCAACGACGCCGAAACGGACTGGCTCGAAGTCACGGTGGTGCCGCCGCCGCGCCTGGTCCCGCTCGACGGTCGGCCGTCGCCGCAGTTCCACGCCACCCGGCCCGCGTACACCAACCTGCCGCCGACCGACCTCGCGCCCGGCTCCGCCGGGGCCGCGGTGATCGAGGTGCCCACCGGCACGTTCCTCCGGTTCCGCGCCGCGACCGACGTGAAGCTGTCCGCGGCCGTGCTCACCTGCACCGACGACCGCTCCGCCGTGGTGAGCGCGGCCCCGCTCGCGTTCCTCGCGCACACTGATCCGGTCGCCGCGGTTGCCGCGCAACGGCTGGCCGATCTGGTCGGGGCCGATGTCCCGGTCGCGATCTCCGGCGACGGTACGCGCATCGCCGCCGACTTCGTTCCCACGCTGCGCCGCGCCGACGGTCAGCCCACGTCGTACGCGCTGAAACTGACCGACGAGACCGGACTGACCGGCACGATCCCCATCAAGATTCTGCTCACCGTGGACCCGGTGCCGGTGGTCACGCTGGTGCGCCCGCAGGCCGGTTTCGACCCGCCCGTTCTCGCGCCGACGGCGAGCGTCTTCGTGAACACCACCGCGACCGACAACCAGCTCTACGGCATCCGCGACACGTTCATCGAGTACCGCGTCGGGCGGGAGGGCCAGCCGCGCACGATCCCGCTGGCGCGGGTGCCGAACGTGTCCGTGCCGGCGCTCGCGGGGCTGGTCGGCATGGCCCCGGTCGCACACCTGCCGCAAACCGGCGTCGTCGAGGCGGCGCGCGCGATCCCGGTGTCCGCGTTCCTCCGCGACGACGGTACGCCCGTGCGCGAGGGCGACCTGCTCATCGTTCGCGCCGCGGCCGACGACTGGGACGACGTGTCCTCACTCAAGGGGCCGGGGCGCAGCGTCGCGGAGGTCGAAATTCGGATCGCGTCGCCGGAGGCGATCGAGGCGTGGCTCCAGAAGGAACTGGCCGGGATGCGGCCCGAACTGGTGAAGCTGCGCGAGCAGCAGCGCGAGGCCCGGCAGAAGGTGGCCGACGTGGTTCCGTTGCCGGGCGGCACCGTGTCCCCGGACGACCGGGGCAAGCTCGTTTCGGCCGAACAGGTTCAGAAGCAGGTGCGCGGGAAGGTGGGCGACGCGCGCGACGGGATGCGGGCGCGGGCCGAACTGCTCCGCGCCACGGTGCAAGCGAACGGGCTGCCGAAGTCGAACACCACCGACCGCGTGGAGATCGTCGCCACCGAGTTGGGCCGCACCGCCGACCGCGACCTGGGCACCGCCGAGCAGCACCTGGCCGACGCGAAGCAGCTCACCGGCCAGCAGCCGAAGCCGGGGCAGGAGCAGCCGCTCGCCGATTACCTGCGCAAGGCGCTGCGGCACCAGAAGAACGTCGAGGACACCGCGACCGCGCTGCTCGACCTGCTCTCGCAGTGGGGCGGGGCGGGCGAGATCCGCGGCGAGGCCCGTGTGTTGCGCGATTCCCTGCTGCGGCAGCTCGCGGCCAACGAGCACCTCAAGGAACAGGTGAAGGAGGGGAAGCTGAAGCCGACCGAGGCCGAGCAACGTGAACTGAACCGGGCTGCGGACCGCGCGGACCAGTCCGCGGCGCAGGCCGGCGAACTCATCACTCGCGCGGCCAAGCTCGCCGGCGAGAAGGACAAGCAAGCGGCCGACCTGCGCGCGCAAGCCGACGCGAAAGACGCGCAGGCCACCGAACTGCGGCTGCGGGCCGCGGACCTCACCAACCCGGTCGAGAAGTCGGCGCTGGCCGCGCAAGCGGACGCCGCCGCCGCGACCGCCGCGGACCTGCGGGCGCAGGCCGACCGCGCCGCGGCCGAAGCCACCGCGCTCCGC
>SXHE01000585.1 GCA_005773755.1 Planctomycetia bacterium | reverse complement strand
CCTCTGGTCTTCTGTCTTTCACCAACCACTGGCCACCAACACTGACACTGCATTGGACACTGCTAAAAGCTCAGTCCGACCTGGATGAACAAGCCCTCGAGGGTGAGGTTCGCGGGGCGGGTGACGACCTTGCCGCGCGACACGTCGTCCACGAACCGCGGGCGCTCGAAGATGCCCTGCCAGTGGGTCACCTCGTAGCCGGCGCGGATCGAGATACTCTTGTACTGCCAGCCCCCGCCCAGCGCGAGGCTACCCATCGGCACCACCTTGCGCACGTCGTACCGGGTGTTGGTGTACGTCGTGCCGCCGTTGTCGTTGGTCTCGATCAGCCGGTTGGTGTTGCGCCCGGTCACCAGCCCGCCGGTCGCGCGGCCGTACAGGTGCAGCCCGTTCCACCCGACCAGCACGGCCTCGCCCCCGACGATCGGGCCGAAGCCCTCGAACGACGACCGCGTGTTGACCGCGGCGCGGCGGGCGTCGGCCCCGTCGTAGAACGCGTTGAACGTCTGTTTGATCTCGGTGAGCCGGAAGCCCCCGATCCAGCGGATCGCGAAGTGCTCGTCCACATGAACGCGCCGCGCCATGAGGATGTCGAACAGGTTGTAGTCGAGGTCGGCGTTGACGATGGCCGACGTCGCCCGGTCGGTCAGCCCGGGGCGCGTGATCGTGGGCAGAAGTACCGAGTTCGGGCCGGCGAACGCGCTGGCGTCGCCGCTGCCGTTGAAGTAGGTGTACGCGAACGCGCTTTCCCACTTGCCCTCGCCGAACCGGTAGCCGCCCTCGATCCGCAGGCCGGTGCCCAGGCCATACTTCAGAGACTCGATCGGCCCGTTGGTCGAGAGACCGGGGACTGAGCTGCGCACGACGAAGTCGAGGTCCGTGTTGCGCGGGCGCATCAGTAGGAACTCGGCCCCGACGTACCAACCGCCGTGGTGCGGGAGGAACGGCGTCATGAACCCGTCGATCTCGTGTTCGCCGTGGCCGTTCCCGTGGCCCCCGCCGTGGTGCTTGTCCGGTGGCGGGACGATGTCGCCCAGTTTACCCAGGTCGCGCATCGGCGGGTGGTCGTCCGCGAACGCTGTCGGCACGATCCCCGGCACGCCGGGCGGCACGAACGGTTGTGCGCCGGGCACGGGTGCGTACGGCAGCGGCCCCGGCGGAACGGGCGCGAACCCGCCCGGTTGTGCCGCGGCCGACCCCGCGACCGCGAACAGTAGTGCGATACCAGCGACCAAGCGTCCATGCGCCATGGCTACTCCCCCGAACAGCAATGCGCGACTGAGGCAATTTCGTGCGGGAGATAGCGACGACCCGGGCTGGACGCAAGAGCGCTTTCCCCGTGGCTTGTGCGATGAGCGGATCAGGAATGGAATTGAGTCGGTTCTTGCACCGGCGCGAACCGATAACTATAGTGTCTACGACCGGTGGGGCGATTGCACCCGCGTTGGGTTCACGCGCCATTGGCGACACCGAACAAAGGGTTCCTCTCATGTTGCGCGCCGCGCTTGCCCTCACATTGGGCTTCGCCGTCGTCACACTGGCCGGTTCGACCCACTCGGCGAAGGCCGAAGAGAAGAAGGTCGAAGCCAAGAAGTTCGAAGGCAAACTGACCTGCACCAAGTGCGCTCTGGGCGAAACCGACAAGTGCGGTCACGCCCTCCTCGTCAAGATCGACGGCAAGGAAGTCAAGTTCTACCTGAACGACAAGGGCGGGGCCGAGAAGTACCACGGCAAGTGCTGCAAGGCCGACGTGGACGCGATCGTGACCGGCAAGCCGACTGAGAAGGACAAGAAGAAGTTCATCGACGAGCCGAAGGTCGAGTTCCCCAAGAAGTAATCGGGCCGCAACCCGGCACACGCGACGCCACCCGAAAGGGTGGCGTTTCGCATTTCGTTCGTGCCTCAAATCCGCTACTTCTGCGCGACACGCCCGTGCACTTTTCAGCGGGGCGCGAAACACACGGACCGCGCTACGGCGCGCCTGAATCGTTCCGTCGCCGCGTTCGTTCGTGACCTACCTTTGGGTAGTGATCGCGTATCGGCCTCTCGCTTGCCGGGCCGCGGTCTTCGCACCCCGCCCCGACTCGTCGCGAAGGTGCCTGCGTGGCCATCGCCTGTCCGTATTGTGCGCACCGCCTGAACCTGAAAGCGTCCAAGCCGGGGCGCTACAGGCCCAAGTGCCCGAACTGCGCGCAGCCGTTCCTGCTCTGGGTGCCCGAAGAGGGCGGCGAGTTCAAGGTGCGGGTGCTGCCCAACGACACCCGCGCCCGCGACCCGCGCGGCGCGCCCGGCGGGTCGCGGGCGTCCGTTGAACTGGCCGAGAGCGCGCCGGCTTCGGACGCGCCCGGCGCGTCGCACGTCTTCGGGTTCGCGCGCACAAACCCCGAACTGGAAAAGGACAGCCCGTCGCACCGCTCGCCCGGCCCGGAGGCCGATTCCGGCGACCCCGACGACGAAGTGACCATCGCCCCGCGGACCGACGTGCGCGGGTACACCATCGAGCGCGAACTGGGTCGCGGCGGGATGGGTACCGTTTACCTCGCGCGCCAGCAGTCGCTCGACCGCCCGGTCGCGCTGAAAGTGATGAGCAAGAAGTGGGCGGCCGACCCGGTGTTCGTCGCGCGGTTCACCCGCGAGGCGTTCGCGGCGGCGCAGCTCTCGCACCCGAACATCGTCCAGATTCACGACATCGGCGAAGTAGACGGCGCGCGGTTCTTCAGCATGGAGTACGTCCGCGGCCACTCGCTCGCGGACGTGGTCAAGAAGCAGGGCAAACTCGACCCGGAAACCGCCGTCGGGTACGTCCTCCAGGCCGCGCGCGGCCTCAAACACGCCCACGACCGCGGGATGATTCATCGCGACGTGAAGCCCGACAACCTGCTCCTCGACGATCAAGGTTTGGTGAAGGTCGCGGACCTCGGGCTGGTGAAGACGCCGACCGTCACGCGCGCCGACGACCAGCTCACCGACGCTTCCCTGTCGTCGCGGAGCGGGCTGTTCTCGCTGCCGCCGGACATGACCGGGGTGAGGATCGCACTGGGCACGCCCGCGTACATGTCGCCCGAACAGTGCCGCGACGCCGCGACCGTCGATCACCGCGCCGACGTCTACTCGCTCGGCTGCACGCTGTATGTCCTCGTAACCGGTCGGCCGCCTTTCGACGGCACCACGGCGGTCGAGCTGATGTCGAAGCACGCCTACGACCCGATCGTGCCCCCGGAGCAGATCGTCAGCCGTGTGCCAAAGGAGCTGTCCGCGGTCATTCAGCGGATGATGGCGAAGTGCGCCGACGACCGGTTTCAGGACATGGGCGAAGTGGTGCGGACGTTGGAAGCTTGGCTCGGCGTCCACCACACGGGCACGTTCTCGCCACAGGAGGCGCAGATCGCGAAGCTCGAAGGGCACGTGTTCGAGTTCAACGCCTGCGGCCCGGCGGTGCTGCGTGGTCGGCTGATCGCCGGGTTCTTCGGGACCGTCGCGCTGTCGGCCGTGCTGCTCGCGTTCTTCGGCAAGATCGGCTGGGCGTTCGGCGCGTTCGGGCTGGCGCTGCAAGCCACGATCGCGTACTTTGTGCTCGACGGCCTCGCGCGCCGGGGCCACCTGTTCGGCCGGGTCCGTGGGTTCGTCGCGGGGATGAGCTGGAGCGACATCGCGGTCAGCGTGGCCGGGTTCGCGATGTTCTGCATCCTGCTGGCGCTGCTCAAGGTGTTCTGGATCTGGGCCGGGTTCGGGCTGCTCGGCGTCGGGCTGGCGCTGGCGCTGCGGTACGGCCTGGACCGGGCCGTGATCGAATCGCGCCGGCAGACGCTGGAGGGCTGCGAGCGGCTGCTGCGCCGGATGCGGATGAACGGCTTGGACGAGGAAGACCTGCGCCAGTTCGTCGCCAAGTTCGCCGGACGGAACTGGGAAGAGTTCTTCGAGGCGCTGTTCGGGTTCGAGGCCAAACTCGCGGTGCGGGGCGTGCTGTTGCGCGGCGGCGCGGCCGGGGCGCGCGAGAAGCACGCCGCGTGGCGCGAGCCGATCGTCGCGTGGATCGATCGCGTTGAGACGGCCCGCCGAGAGGCCCGCGAGCGGGCGCTACTGGCGCAGGTCGAGCGCGCGAACCAGCTCGCGAACGGTGCCAGCGTTCACAGCGCCGAGCAACACGCCAACGCCGCCGCGGATGCGATGGTCCGCGCCGCCGCCGAAATCAAGGAGACCGAGACACACCGCGCCAGGCCCGGTCATGCGACGCACGCCTCACCCGCGAACGTGCGACAACTGGTTAGGGCCGCGGAGAACCCGAACGACTTCGCGTTCGTGCCCTCAAAGAAGTCCGACCCGCTGGGCCAGTTCGTGAACCTGTTCGTCGGGCCGCACATCCGCGCGGTCGCGGCCGCCGTGTTGATCGCCGCCTGCGCGCTGTGGGCGCACCAGAACGGCCTCGTTCCCGGTGCCGAGATTCAAGCGCAGGCGCAGCAGGCGGTCGAAACCAGCGACCTGACCGCGTTGCAACAACAAGCGGCCCTCGACGCCGGGCGCGCGACGAAGCCGCTCGCGCTCGGCGGCGTGCCGCCGGCGCTGACCGCGCGGGCGGACAGTTTCAACGTCGGTCTCGCCGGGCTGATCCTGCTCGCGTCGCTGTTCTTCCGCGGCAACCTGATGAGCGTGTTCGCGCTGCTCGGGGCCGCGGTCGCCGTGGTCGGCCACCAGTTCGGCATCCGCACCGTCGAGCCGCTCCGCGCGTACCACGTCTCGCTGATGCTGGGTACGGTCCT
>SXHE01000584.1 GCA_005773755.1 Planctomycetia bacterium | reverse complement strand
TCGCCACGCGCATGCGCACGTTCGACATGCTGGCGATTGCCGACCGCTACGCGCGCGAGCACGCCGACCTGTTCTCGATGGAGATGTGGGGCGGGGCCACGTTCGACACCGCGATGCGGTTCCTGAAAGAGTCGCCGTGGGAGCGCCTCGCCCGGCTCCGCGAAAAGGTGCCGAACATCCTGTTCCAGATGCTCGTGCGGGCCGCGAGCGCGGTCGGCTACACGAACTACCCCGACAACGTGGTGTACGAGTTCGTGCGCCTGTCCGCCGAAGCGGGCCTGGACATCTTCCGCATCTTCGACGCCAACAACTGGCTACCGAACATCGAACTCGGCATCAACGCGGTGCTCAAGACGAGCGCCATTTGCGAGGCCGCGATCTGCTACACGGGCGACATCCTCGACCCGAAGCGCGACAAGTACACCCTCAACTACTTCGTGAACCTGGCGAAGGAACTGGTGAAGCGCGGCACGCACTTCCTCGCGATCAAGGACATGGCCGGGCTGCTCAAGCCCTACGCGGCGAAGAAGCTGGTAAAAGCGCTACGCGAAGCGGTCGGCGTGCCGATCCACTTCCACACCCACGACAGCGCCGGCGGGCAACTGGCCTCGTACATGATGGCCGCGGAAGAGGGCGTGAACGTCGTCGATTGCGCGTTCGCGCCGATGGCCGGCGTCACGTCGCAGCCGAGCCTCAACGCGCTGGTCGAGACGACGCGGTTCACGCCCCGCGACACCGGGCTGAACTTCGACGCGCTCCAGCAGACCGCGAACTATTGGGAGGGCGTGCGCAAGCAGTACGCGCCGTTCGAGACCGGCCAGCTCGCCAGTTCCGCGGAGGTGTACCTGCACGAGATGCCCGGCGGCCAGTACGCGAACCTCTATCAGCAGGCCCAATCGCTCGGCGTCGGCGACCGGTGGCCGGAAGTCGGCCGAATGTACGCCGCCGTCAACCAGATGTTCGGCGACATCGTAAAGGTGACGCCGACCTCAAAGGTCGTCGGCGACATGACGCTGTTCATGCTCGCGAACAACTTGACGCCGGAGATGGTGCGCGACCCGAAGAAGGAGATCGCGTTCCCGGAATCGGTGGTGGAGTTCTTCGAGGGCAAACTCGGCCAGCCGCCGGGCGGGTTCCCCGCGGCGCTGCAAACGCGCATCCTGCGCGGGCGCAAGCCGCTCACCGACCGCCCCGGCGCGACCCTGCCGCCGGCCGATCTGGACAAGGCGCGCAAGGAACTCGAAGGCAAGCTGCGCCGCCCGCCGACCGACACCGACGTGATCTCGTACCTGCTGTACCCGAAGGTGTTCGCCGAGTACGCGGAGCACGAGGCCAAGTACTCCGACCTGAGCGTACTGCCGACGCGGGCGTTCTTCTTCGGCATGACGAAGGGCGAAGAGGTGAGCCTCGACATCGAGGCGGGCAAGACGCTCATCATCAAGTTCCTGACCGTGGGCGACCCGCAACCGGACGGCCGGCGGGTCGTGTACTTCGAGCTGAACGGCCAGCCGCGCGAGGTGCTGGTCGCGGACAAGACCCTCGGCGCGGGCGCGGTGAAGGCGCGGGCGAAGGCCGAACCGGGCAACGCGAAGCACGTCGCGGCCCCGATGCCGGGCGCGGTGGTCGCCGTCGCCGTCGCCGTGGGCGACGAGATCGCCGCCGGTCAAAAGCTCCTGACGCTCGAAGCGATGAAGATGGAAACGACGCTCCACGCCGACCGCGCCGGCAAGGTGGCCGAAGTGCTCGCCCGCCCCGGCGTGCAGGTCGAAGGCGGCGACCTGGTGATTCGATTCGAGTAGCCTGTGTTGTGTCGCCTCTGGCGACACCGCTAAACGAGGTGGTGGCGCATGCTCCTCATCGTCCTGTTGCTCACAGCCCTCGGCGCTGACCCCGCGCCGACGATCACCTCGCCCGTCGGCACGGGTAAGAAGGGCTTCGCCGGCGACGGCGGGCCGGCGACGAGGGCCGAACTGGATCAGCCCTTCGATGTGGCGTTCGACTCGAAGGGGAACCTGTACTTCTCCGACACCAACAACCATCGCGTGCGCAAGGTCGACGCCACAACCGGCACCGTCACCACGGTCGCGGGCAACGGGAAGAAGGCGTTCGCCGGCGACGGCGGCAAGGGCACCGATGCCAGCCTGAACGAACCCTACGGCATCGAACCCGACGCTGACGGCAACCTGTACATTGTGGACCGGCTGAACTACTGCGTTCGGCGGGTGGACGCCAAGACCGCGATCATTTCGACGGTCGCGGGCACCGGTGGGAAGTCCGGCTTCGCGGGCGACGGCGGCGCGGCGAACGCGGCCCTGCTCGTCGAACCCAACGGCATCTGCCTCGACAGGAAAGGTAAGCTGTACATCGCCGACGTCGCCGGGCACCGCGTCCGCGTCGTCGATCTGAAGAGTGGGAAGATCGACACGCTGCTCGGCAACGGGAAGGGCGCGAACACCGGCGACGGCGGGCCGCTGAAGGACGCTCAGACGCTCGGCCCACGCGCGGTCGCGATGGGACCGGACGGCAAGCTCTACGTCGTCGAGCGCAACGGCCACTGCGTGCGCCGCGTCGATGTCGCGAAGGGCACCATCGAGCGGTTCGCGGGCACCGGCAAGAAGGGCTTTACCGGCGACGGGGCGAAAGCGCTCGACGCAACCTTCGACGGCCCGAAGGAGATCGACATCGACAAGGACGGCAACGTGTACGTCGTGGATACGGAGAACGAGGCGATCCGCCGGATCGACGCCAAGACCGGAATCGTCACCACGGTCGCGGGTAAAGGGCGCACCAAAACGCCCGGCCTCGGCGACGGCGGCCCCGCGACCGCGGCCACGCTCGGCCGCCCGCACGGGGTCGCCGTCGGGCCGGACGGCGCGCTCTACATCGGCGACACGAACAGCCACCGGATTCGGAAGGTAAAGTGATTCGCCCGCGGAGCTGCCGGCGGCTCATTTCGGTGCGAGGAACATCCCGGCAGCAAATGCCAGCGCCAGCAGCACGACCACCGCGACCATCAGCAGCGTCGCCTTCTGCGCGCTCATCGTGACCTGCCGCGGCGGGTCGCCCAGGCTCAGCGCGTCCATGCCGGACACGACCGGCGGGCGGGCGCGGGCCTCCTCCTCGGGCGCGGCCTTCGCACCCAACAACTCGTCCACGTCGGCCTCGAACAGCGGCGGATCGTCGGGATCAATCGGCTTCGGTGCGGGCTTCGGCAGCGGCGGTGGGGCCGGGCGCGGTCTGGGAACCGGCAGCGCCGCGGCAGCGGACTTCGGCTCGGATCGGGGCTTTTCGGCCGGTGGGGGTGCGACCGGAGCGGAGGCCACCGGGCGCGCGCTGGCGCTCGCGGGATCGCCGATCTCCGTCACCTCGCGCCCGAGCATCGCTTCCACGTCGTCGAAGCTCAGGCGCTCCGTCTTCGAGTCGTCCTCGGTCGGCACGGGCACGGTGATCGAGTACCCGCAGTGCGGGCACGTCGTCTGCGTGCCGGCCTTGCGGGTCGCGATACCCAGCAGGCGGTTGCAGTACGAACATCGGAACCGGATGGGCATTCCCAGAACTCCGACCAACGGCGGGCACGAAAAGCGGTTATGAAGCAGTATAGCGGCCCGCCGCGCCAAGTGGGCGGAACAAACTCGCGAACCGACTCGCGCTTGCTCCGCACCGCCCGACACGGAACAATGAACTGTTCGCCGCCCGAACCCGGAGCCATTCGATGAGCGCACGCACAACACGCGCGGCCCTTGCCCTCGCCCTGTTCGCCGGCTGTGCCGTCGCCACGTCCGCGGCCGAGGTGGTCATCCTCAAAGACGGGTTCGTGATCCAGGGGAACGTTCACAAGGAAGTCGAGGTCATCGTCGACAAGGCCAGCGGCCGGTCGATCCCGATCATCAAGGCCAACGGGTTCGACATGATCAACGAGGGACCGAAGGTCACCATCTTCAGCACCCACGCGAAGCAGCTCGGCGCGATCGCGCCGGACGTCAAGATTCGGCCCGAGTACAAGGCGTACACGACCACGATCCCCGGGTTCAAGTCGTTCAAGCCGCTGCCCGGTCCGGGCGAAACGACCATCGACGACTGGGACCCGAAGCGCTGGTACCGCAAGATCAGCGTGAAGGTGGTCGGCGCGGCCCCGGAAGTGATCGACCAGCAGATCGTGTACATGGACCCGTGGTACCTCCTGATCCGCTCCGCGTCGCACCGGTGGAACCAGACCTACCGCACGGCCGAGTGGGACCCGAAGCTGGTGCGCCGGCTGCTGATGAGTCACCCGCAACTGGCCGAGCCGGACGGCAAGTGCGACCCGCTCAAGCGGGTCATGCTCGCGCAGTTCTTGCTCGACGCCGGCTGGCTGCAACACGCGAAAGACGAACTGGACCGGCTCAAGCGTGAGTTCACCGGCGAGATGACGAAGGACGCGAAGGACCAGCACGACAAGCTGCTGAAGAACATCGACGACGCGACCGCCGAACTGTTCGCCCGCGAATCGGAACTGGCGCTCCGCGCCGGGCGCTACAAGTACGCGGCCGAACTGATCGCGCAGTTCCCCGAGAAGACCGCGGGCGCGAAGGAGGTCGCGCGCGTCGCGAAGGTGTCCGCGGACCTGAAGACCGCGCAGGAGCGGTACGACGACGCCCGCCGACTGCTCCGCAACATCATCGACGACATCGCCGGGATGCGCAAGGTGAACGCGCTCACCGCGCTGGGCGGCGGGTTGGCCGTCAGCACCTGGCAGCCGCCGAAGAACGTGCCCGGCCTGATCCTCGATCTGGCCGCCGCGGGCGAGCAGGTGTACGCCGAGCTGCACCCGGATTCGGCCATCCGCGTCGAGACGTTCATCACCCTCGCGGCGCAGGTCGAGCGCGAGCGGGCCGCGGGGAAGGTGCCGACCAAGAAGCCGGAAGAGCTGCTGGCGACCGCCGTGAGCGGCTGGGCTAAGGGGAAGAACGGCGCGCGGCCCAACCCCGAAGAGGCGCTCATCCTGTGGAACGCGCGCGAGCTGGTGCTCGCGTACCAGCGCGGCGAGACCAAGAACGAGCGCACCGCCCTGCTCAACCGGTTCAAGCGCACGCCCATCCTCGCCATCGACGAGCTGGCCCAGATGATCTCGCTGCTGCCGCCGGCCGCGGCCGAAGACCTGAACAACCGCACCGGCACCCAGGTCGCGCTGGGCAAGGTCACCGAGACCGGCATTTACAAGCGCAAGTCGCTGCCCGTGAGCGGCCACCCCGAAGGGGTCGAGTACCTCGTCAAACTGCCGCCGGAGTACCACCACGGCCGGCCGTACCCGGTGCTGATCGTGCTCACGCACCCCGGCATCAACGCCGAGGACATCCTAAACCCGATCATCGCCGAGGCCGACAAGAACGGGTACATCGTGATCGCCCCGCAGTGGGCCGGGCGGTTCACCAAAACCGGCTGGGAGTACAAGGGCGAGGACCACGTGTTCGTGACCGCGGCCCTGCGCGACGCGGTGCGCCGGTTCACCGTGGACAACGACAAGGTGTTCCTGATGGGCGTCGGCGACGGGGCGAACATGGCGATGGACGTGGGCGCGTCGCACCCGGACCTGTTCGCCGGCGTGGTCCCGGTCGGCCCGATCCCCAAGTACGTCGGGTTCTTCGACCACTACTACGCCAACACCCAGAAGCTGCCGTTCTTCGTCATCACCGGCGACCAGACCGGGGTGGGGATGGCGAACCTGCGCCACATCTACGAGAAGTGGATGCCCTACGGGTTCCCGGCCATCTGGTCGGTGTACCGCGGGCGCGCGGTCGAGTGGTACGCGGCCGAGGCCCCGGTGATCTTCGACTGGATGGGCCGCAAGACCCGCGTGACCGGCACCGCGACACTGGCCCTGGGCACGTTCCGCAAACCCTGGCACATGCTGCGCGCCACCGACAACCGGTTCTACTGGATGCAGGCCGACGACATCGTGGTGGGCAAGTCCGGCGGCGCGCCGGTGCCCGCGACCATCCAGGGCGACATCCGCGGCAACAACGTGGTGTCCATCGATCAGAAGGGCGTGAAGCACGTCACCATCTGGCTGAGCACGGAAATGATCGACTGGTCGAAGCCGGTGAAAGTGCAGATCAACGGCACGGTGCCGCCGGGCTGGTTCAAGGCGAAGGACATCGCCCCGAGCCTGGAAGTGCTGCTGGAAGACTACTTCGACCGCGGCGACCGCCGGATGCTGTTCCTCAACAAGCTCGAGTTCAAGACCGTGCCGTAACTCACAAGTGTCGGGCCGCGCCGCACGCCCGCGGCGCGAGCTTCGACCATGCGACACCTTGCACAAACTCCCGTCCGCATTTCTTGCAAAAGAGCACCGCGCGCCTCTTGACAGCGGGCGGCGCGCGCGATTAATGTCTAGTCAGATTCATTTCGTTCGACCGAGTGCCCAGCCGATCCGAGGTCGTTCGCCCGATCCGAGAGACGCCATGAAGACGCGATGCACCCTGTTCGCCGCCCTCCTCGCGTTCAGCGCCGCTGGTGGTTGCACGCACCCGACCGAACAACCGGCCGCGCCCGACACCGTTGCTGACGAAAAACCGAAGGCTGCGGGGTTGCCCGAAGCACCGATGCCGCGAGCGAAGAAGACAACCGCTGAGTTACTCGTTGGGAAATGGTGGCTTGTCAAGCAGGGCGACCGAGTGATGTCTCCACTGGCTTCCATTACAGGTGAATACCAGAGTGATGGAACGTTCTTGGCTCAGACTGTAGGGATCCATGAACGCCCCCAGAAGAAAGCAGGAACCTATCAGCTGATAAGGCAGACGATCCGCATCACGTCCGATAAATCCGCTGAGGAGCCGAGCAAAACCTGGGACGTAGATATTGAATCGCTCACAGAAGACGAACTGGTCACGCTCGCAGGCCCCACAGAACAGCGACAAAGGTCTGTCTGGCAGCGCACGAAGTGATACCGCACAGAAACAACATCCTTGAACCTCGGTCAAATCTAGACAAGAGGATTCGCCATGTTCATGAAGTGGTTCGGTTCTCGCTCAATCGGCGCGTCAGCAGCGAAGTGTAGACCTATTCTGCGCACTCTCGAACAACTTGAAGACCGCTGCACTCCTGCCCTGTTCCGATGGCAACCCATCAACGGTTACGAATGGTCGAAGACGTGGCAGGAGCCAGTCACTCCGCTACTGTCTCTCACCTATTCCAACTGGTACGAGGAAAACGCCACGACCGGAATCTGGACTCGGAGCAACCGAGCGCCGGGTGAGAACGATAACGTGTTCTTTACCGCCGGGGCTGCCAACAACAAGAAATGCATTGTTGACAATGATCCATTCGTACGATCGGTCGAGATGCAGTCGGAGTATGCCGGTACTATCCAGTTGAAGTGGTTCCTGACTGTCGCCCATGAGTTGAAGATGCGCGGACCGGGTAGCATCACGGGCTACACGGACGATCAGGGTGTGGTGACTCGAGGGGAGTTGACCGTCCTCAAGAAATTCTTGTGGGATCATGGTAATCTTGCTGACGTGAAGGTTAACGTCGTCCAAGCGATCGGCCCCGCCATGATGTCTGTGGGTACGGACCCAATCTTTGGGGCGTCGATGGGTATGAGGAACGTGACACTGGATGTATCGGGTATCCTCCACTGGGGTGCTACGAGTGTGTCCGTTCTTTCGCACCCAGAGAACAAGTCGCAGATTACGATCAAGCCCGCAGGCCAATTTTGGATTACAGCTACAGGAAACACTTGGGGGTCCGCCTCCACGGTGAACGACCTCCAGATCACGAATCAAGGGAAGGTGAGCCTCGGCTCAACGGGAACGGCCACTATTTTCGCCAGCTACACAACTACCGGAACAACCGAGCTCGTAGGCGGCACACTCGCTATCGCTGGTGCCGAGCAGAACGGCGGCACGTTCAATCTGCTTAACGGCAGCACCATTACGACGAGTTTCCTGGGCATTCGCGACGGTGTGCTGATCGGGACCGGCACCATCAACGGTAGCCTCGTTATGGGCCGCGACCCGCTCCAGCCCAACTATGCGCTCACTGTACCACTCATCAATCCAGGTGGGGCGTTCGCGGTTGGTACTATTCACGTGGCACACGATTTCCACATGTACAACGGGCACATTGGAATTGATGTCGCCGGCGCGGGGTTAGTCAACGGCCAACCCCGCTACGACCGCATCGGCGTAGGTGGCGTGTTCCGCACCACCAACGCGAACGCCAATAGCATCCGGCGCGTCCAGGGCTATTTGGTCGCCGGCGACGCGATCCCCGCTAACTCGATCGTCCCCTTCCTCGCCTATACCAACACCGATGGCGAATATTTCCTGAAGGCCGGCGAGCCGGGCGCACCCATCGAGCCGCCGACCGGTTGGACCGGTGGGCGGTTCTGGTTCCAGTCGCCCAACGCGGTCATCAACGAGCGAAAGGGCAAGGTGGGTGGCAAGGCGTGGGACGATAACGGCGCGATTGCAGGTGTGTTCGAGCCGGCTGTCGAGGGCGGGCGCGCGGGCGTTGTGGTGCGGTTGCTCGACTCGTTCGGCATGATGCAGATCGCCACCACGACCACCGACGCCAACGGCGCGTACGAGTTCCCCAACCTGACCGCCGGCACCTACGTTGTCGAGTTCGTGCGGCCCACCGGCGAGCGGTTCGCGCCGGGCGGCGGCGACAGCGACGCCCACCCCACCACCGGGCGCGTCACCGTTCAGGTGTACTCCGACCTCACGGACATCGACGCCGGGTTTTACGACAACGCCGCGCCGATTGTCGTCGACGACACCGTGCTCGCGCACAAGAACACCGCGACCGCCGGCACCGTTCGCACCAACGACACCGACGCGACGGCGACGCCCTCACGTTCGCCGTCAGCGCCTTCCCGGCGCACGGCTACGTCATGCTGATGTCCGACGGCACCTTCACCTACACGCCGTACACCGACTTCGCCGGCACCGACACGTTCGTTTACACCGCCAGCGACGGGTACGGCGGCACCGACACCGGCACCGTGACCGTGACGGTCGCCAACACGCCCGCCCCGGTCGGCACGAGCGACAGCTACACGGCCGAATACGAGGTGTACGTCGAGGCCGCGGCCGGCGTGCTCGCCAACGACACCAACCCCAACAGCGGCACGCTGACCGCGGTGCTCGCGTCCGGCCCGATGAACGGCACGCTGCAACTCGGCTCCGACGGCTCGTTCCGCTACATCCCCAACGCCGGGTTCGTCGGCACCGACTCGTTCACCTACCGCCCCACCGACGCCGACGGCCCCGGCACCCCGACCACGGTGAACCTCACGATCACCGACCACCCGCCGTTCGCGGCCAACGACACCGCGACCACCACGATGAACGGCACGGCAATCATTTCGGTGCTGACCAACGACATGGACATGGACTACGACCCGCTGACCGTGATCGGCGCGTCGGACGGGATTTACGGAACGACGGTGGTGAACACCAACGGCACGATCACCTACACCCCGCAGGCCGGGTGGTACGGGACCGACCAGTTCGTGTACGTGATCGACGACGGCCACGGCCGCTTGGCCTACGCGACCGTCATCGTGACCGTCACCGCGCCGCCGGTGTCGATCAGCGGCAGCATCTTCCTCGACGCCAACCAGGACGGGCTGCAACCGGGCGACGCGCTCGACACGGCCCCGATCATGGTGTACCTGTACGACGGCAACGGCAACTTCATCACCAGCACGTTCGCGATGAACGGCACCTACTCGTTCACCGGCCTGCCGCCGGGCCAGTACCAGGTGCGCGTGATGGTGCCGCCGAACCGGACCGTCGCGTCGCAGGACGCGGGTACCAACGACGCCGTCGACTACGACTTCGACGCGCAGGGCCACTCGGCCGTGTTCGCCCTCGTGCCCGGCACCGACCTCGATCTGGACATCGGCTGGTTGTAAAGGCGGGCGGCCCGCTTAGTTCTCGCCTGTGCCGCTGTAGGCCTTCTTGAACGCCTTGAGGTGTTCCGCGAGTAGCGGCTTGAGCTTGGCCGCGCTCAGGTGGTCGGCGGTTTTGAGCCACAGCTTCAGCACCTCGCTGCCGTCGGCGCGGTCGCCCTCGACGGTCGGGGTTTCGCCGAAGCCCTCGAACCGCGCGCCGGTCGCGGTGCCGCGCTTGCCGGTGAACCACAGCTCCAGCGCGTCGCGCTCCTTCGTCTTGAGCCGCGCCCAGAACCGCGACGCGCCCTTTGCGTACACCGTGATCGCGTCGCGCACGTCCCACCTGAACTCAAGGGTGGGGTCGATGTCGCGCAGCAGCTTGATGAACTTCGGCAGCAGCGCGCGGTCCCACTTCGCGCCCTGCCCCGGCGGGAAGCCCTTATCGCCGAGGTGCCACTTCTCGCCGTCCTTCTTCCACGGCATGTTCCCCTCGATGCCGCCGGCCGCGGTCGCGGCGCTGCCCTGCACCGCTTCGACCGCGCGCTTGACGAACTCGCGGAACGCCGGCGTGTCGATCTCCTCTTTCTTGTGCGCGATGACGACGATGTACTGCTGACCGGGCCAGTTGCCGACCTCGACGCGGTTGCTGTCGCGCGAGTAGCCCTCCAGCCCCGGCGTGTCCGAGAGCGGGCGCAGCGCGAGCTGCGCTTCCAGCGTCTCCTGCTTGAACGGGCGACCCGGCACGCGGAACACGAACTTGGCGTAGGCCTCGTGCCCGGTCATCGCGTGCAGGAACCAGCCCTCCGACTTCTTCGCGAGCGGCACCTCCACGATACTGCGGTGCTTCCAGTTCGTCTCCGAGAACGTGCCCTGGCCTTCGACCATCTCGACCACGAACGGCACCAGCTCGCCGTCCCACTTCATCGGCTTGCCGGTCGTCGTGACGCGGTCCTTCGTGTGCCACTTGGGGCCGTCGGCCTCCCAGGGCAACTGCTGGTGCTTGCCGACGTCGGCGATGTCCATGTCGCCGGCGCGCGCCCGCAGCGCGGCTTCGGGGTCGAACTTGACGCGCTCCGCGTACGGCCCGGCCGCAAGCACGCCCTTGAGGATGCGCCCGGTGTGCGTCGGCGCGCCGGCGTCGAACTGGCGCACGACTTCTTCCGGCGGGCCGTGCGCGACCACCTGCCCGCCGGCGAACCCGGCGTCCGGCCCCATGTCGATGACCCCGTCCGCCGTCTTGATGACGTCGAGGTTGTGCTCGACCGTGACGACCGTGTTGCCGAGATCGACCAGCCGGTGCAGCACTTCGAGCAGCTTGCGGATGTCATCGAAGTGTAACCCCGTTGTCGGTTCGTCGAGCAGGTAGAGCGTCTTGCCGGTGCTGGGGCGCGCGAGTTCCGCCGCGAGCTTCACGCGCTGGGCCTCGCCGCCACTCATCGTGGGCGCGGGCTGGCCGAGCGCCATGTAACCGAGGCCGACGTCGTCCAGCGTCTGGAGAACGTGCCGGATCTTGGGGATGTTGTTGAACAGCTCCAGCGCCTCACTCACGCGCATGTTCAGCACGTCGGCAACCGACTTGCCGTGATAGCGGACGAGCAGCGTTTCCGGGTTGTACCGCGAGCCTTTGCAGGTGTCGCACTCGACCCACACGTCGGGCAGGAAGTGCATCTCGATGACCTTCTGGCCCATCCCCTCGCACGCCTCGCAC
>SXHE01000583.1 GCA_005773755.1 Planctomycetia bacterium | reverse complement strand
GGTGCTGCTGCCCGCGTTGCTCCACCTCGGCGACCGCTGGCGGCTGTGGCGCGAGCCGGCGACGGGCGCGTGACCGGCTGCCGAAGCCCTGGTGCGCCCTTACTTCTTCTCGCCCTGCGACGGGTACACCGGATTCAGCCCGCGCTCCCACGTCCGCGCGGTCAGGTCGTGGCCGATCCGTGCGAAGTGGTCGAACAGCCTCTTCTGCAACTCGTCCGCGCGGCGCGGGTCGGCCTTCGATAGGTCGTTCGTCTCGCCGGGGTCGGCGGTCAGGTCGTACAGCTCGCGGGTGCGGCTCTCCAGCGTGTAGATCAGCTTCCATCCGTCCGGCGACACGACACTGCGCTTGTAGGTGTACTCACGGTAGTCCGTTTCGGAGAACACGTCGCGCGCCACCAGTTCGCCCTTCAGCGCGGGCGCGAGGCTCGTTCCGCGGAGTTGCCTCCGCGCGCCGTCGGGCACGGTCGCCCCGGCCAGGTCGAGCACGGTGGGCATCACGTCGATGCTGCTGACGCGGTGTGGGACGAGCTTCCCGCCGGTCTGGTTCGGCAGCTTCACCACGAGCGGCACGCGCACGTGCTCGTCGTACAGCGCGAACCCGTGGTCGAACCGGCGGTGCTCGTAGAACTCGGTGCCGTGGTCGGAGGTCAGCACGAACACCGTCTTCGCGGTCAGGCCGAGCGCGTCGAACTCGTCGAGGAACTGCTGGAACCGGGCGTCGGCGCGGGCGATCTTCTCGTCGTACACCGCGCGCCAGAACTTCACGTCCGCGTTGCGCATCGTGAGTCGTCCGCGGTCGAGTCCCTCTTCGCGCAGCAGCTCCTGCTCTTGCGGCGAGCCGGTGTACCGCTTGTCGTAGTTCGGATCGACGAACCGGTAGTCGAGGCCGCCGGGCGGGAGCCGCTGGCCGTGGCAGTCGTAGCCGTGCAGGAACAGGAAGAACTTGCGGTCGCGGTTGGCGCGGACCCATTCGAGCGCCTTCGGCACGCTCAGGTCGAAGCCGCCGAACGTGTTCTTCTCCTGGTAGTACACGTCGAATCCGGTCTCGAAGCCGAACCCGCCGCTGACCCCCGCGTTGCCGGTGAACCCGCCCGTGGCGTAGCCGTTGAGCCGCATGAGCTGTGCCAGCGTCACGAGGTTCGGCGCGCGGTCGTGGAGGTTCGCCGGCTTCTGCTCGCGGGCGTTGAACACCGCGAACTTGTTCACCATGCGATGCTCCGACGGGTACACGCCGGTGAACCACGTCATCGACGCCGGCACGGTCCACGAGGCGACCGAACGCGCGCCGGTGAAGCTGAACCCGGTGCGCGCGAGGCCGTCGATGGCGGGCGTGACCGGGCGCGGGTTGCCGAGGTGCCCGACGTGCGCGGCCTGGAGCGCGTCGAAGCTGACGAACACGACGTTGCAATCGGGGTAGTGGAACGGCACCGGGTCTGGCGCAGGTGCGGGCACCGGCGCGCGCCCGCAGCCACAGAAGAGGAGCGCGAGGAGGGGGAGGTATTTCATGAAGAGGCGTGGGTTAGTTCCCACCTCTCCCCCAACAAAGCTTGGGGGAGAGGTGAAGACGCGCCGGTCACGGCGTTCGGGCGACGCGGAATCCGACCGTGTAGCTGCGCTCGCCGGGGACCAGCGCGCCGCGACTGGCCGACCGGCCGCTCAGGTCGCTCACCAGCCACGAGCCGCCGCGCACGACGCGGTGGGTGCCCTTGTCCGGCCCCTTCGGGTCGTCCGCTGGGGCCTTCTCGTAGTAGTCCGCGCCGTACCAGTTCCAGCACCACTCGCCGACGTTGCCGTGCGCGTCGTACATGCCGCGGCGGTTGGCCTTGAAGCTGCCGACCCGCTCGGTGCGGCCGAGGTGGTACTCTTCCGGACCGGAGTAGCCGCCGCCGGGGAGCAGCAGCTTCGCGTTCATGTCCGCGCGCCCGCTGGTGCGGCCGTGGTGCCACGGGGTGATCGTCCACGAGCGGCACGCACCCTCCCATTCGGCCTCGGTCGGCAGTCGGTAGCCGGTGCCGCCCAGCACGGTCACGGTCGCGTCGGTGATTGAGCCGGTCTTGTCGGCCTTCACATGCGTCAGCTTGTAGTACGGCTTGAACCCGTCCAGCTCGCTCAGCCGGTTGCAGAACTCCAGGGCGTCGAACCAGCTCACCTGTTCGACCGGGAACGGGCCGGTGTCGCGGCCCTTCACCTTGTCCGCGCCGCCCCCGCTGAACGCGAACCAACTGGGGTTCGCCTTCATCACCTTGCGGTACTCGTCCTGCCGCACTTCGTAAGTGCCGATGAGGAACGCGCGGGTCAGCCGCGCGGGGTGCAGCGTCTCGTCCGGCTGGCGCTGGCGCTCGCCTTTGGGTGAACCCATCTCGAACTCGTGGGCCAGCACCACGGACATGACGAGGCCGGTCGACTTGCTCTTGCCCGCGGCCTTCAGTACCGCGACCAGCAACCCGTGTGCGCGGTGCCGCACTTCGGCGTCCTGGCTCTGGGTCGCCTCGCGCAGTGAGGGCAGGGCGTCCTCGCCCAGCTCGCGCAGCTCCTGCGTTGCGGCCTCGCGGGTGCGATACTCCGGGTCGCCGAGTAGCCGCACCGCTTCGCGCGCCCGGTACGCGCGCTTGCGCGCCTCCTCTTCCACTTCCGGCGGCGGAGCGGCAGCGGCCACGGCCAGAACGCACACGAACCCGAACCCTTTGAACAGGCGACGCATTCCGACCTCCGCGGAGAGGAGAGACGGGGCGATTGTCGCGCGCGCCGGTGGAGCCGTCAACCGGGTCGCGCCGCCCCGCGTCGCAAGATCGGGTACACTCCAAGAGGAAGCGATCCGCTCTCGGTGGGGTGCGCCATGAACTCGTCCGCGAAGGTGCGCCGCCGCGTGGCCCAGGCGATGCTCGCGGCGGTTCTGCTCGTCGTCGGAAGCTGCGTCGTGTGGGTCGCCCGCCACAGCCCGCCGCTGCCGGTCGGCGAGGTGAGCACGCACGACCTGCCCGACCCCATCGAGCTGACCGCCGGCGGCACGACCTACCGCGCGACCCGCATCCACGTTCACCCGCGCCACGGGCTGCTGACCATCGAGCAGAACGAGCTGGCCTTCGACGACTACGGTGACGCGACCCGCGTCGGCGCGACCGAATCGCGCACGCTCACCGCCGACTTCGTGCGCGAGTGGCGGCTGAACACGTTCGCGGTGCTCCCGGACCGCCGCTTCGACCAGCAACTGCGGTTCGTCGTGACCGAGCACGCGCCCAACACCTACCGGCTGATCGTCCTGGGAAAGTCGCGACACGGGCACGAGTCGTTCGACCGCATCCTCGACCTGCGCGGCCCGGAGATCGTGCCCGACGAACTCGGCGACGCCCCACAACCGGACCACTTCCACTTTACGACGCTCGCCCGCCGCGCGGACGAAGACAGGGCGCGGCTCCAGGGCGTCAGCGTCTCCGGCTCGCTCGCGCACGGCGGCAAACTCAGCATCGACCCGAACGGCTACCAGTTCTACGCTGACGGCTCGATCGGTGGGACGACGCTCCTCGGTTGGTGGCCGGTAGCAGTGACGTTCAAGCCGCTCGGCCCGGACCCGGCGCGGCTTGGGCGGCGCGCGTTCGCGCTGGTGCCGAAGCACGTCGATGAGGGTAAAGAGTGGTCACGCGGGCGCTTACCGGCGGGACACGAATACGTTCTCGTCCTCGGCCCGACGGAATTGAGCGAACACCGGTTGATTCAGAAGCGCGACGGCCGCGTGGCGCAGGTGTTGCGGCTGAGGAACAGTGATCGTGACAACCACGTCCACATGGCCGAACGCTTCAAAGCCTGTCCCGACGAAGAGCAAGCGGCTTATCGTGAACTCGGCAAACTGACCAGCTACCGCGTGAAGGCTATTTCCGACAACAAGAACATCTACAGCGTTCACTCTCTCGACGGCGACACCGACCGATTCGGGCCGATCCTCATGCGATTCCGGCATCTAAATGAAGTGAGCTTCACCGACGCGACACTGCCCGTGGCCGGCGCACCGTACCTCGAATCCCTGTCGCTGCGCGCGCTCACCTTTTGGTCGTGTCGTATCGCCGACGCCGGGCTGGAATCCGTCGGCCGGGCGAAGGGGCTGAAGCGCCTGAGTTTCTACAGTTGCGACGGCCTGACGGCTGCGGGGTTGGCGCACCTTGCGCCGCTCACCGACCTCCAAATGCTGAACATCCGCCGCGAAGGGTTGGGGATGCCGTTGGGCGAGCCGCTCGACGACGGCCTCAAGCATCTCGCAGGGATGACGCGGCTCACCTCGCTGAACCTGACCGGGTATCCGATCACCGACGCCGGCCTCAAGCACCTCGAAGGGCTGACCGCGCTGCAAGACCTCCAGGTGACCGGCCCCAGCCACGCGGCGCTGGCCGCGTTCCGCGCGAAGATGCCGCACCTGCGCAAGGGACCGCGCGGCGAAGTGCC
>SXHE01000582.1 GCA_005773755.1 Planctomycetia bacterium | reverse complement strand
TCCTTCGCCGCGCTCAGGGCGTCGATCTTGTTCTCGTACAGCTTGAGCTGGTCTTGCATCTTGGCCTTGCCCTTGTCGCGGTCGTCCTCGGTCATGATCTTGGCCTTCTCCGCGTCCTCGAAGTGCTTGTTGCCGTCGCGCCGGATGTTGCGGCACGACACCTTTGCGGCCTCGGCCGATTTCTTGATCTGGGCGACGATCTTCTTGCGCTGGTCGCCGCTCATCGCGGGGATCGACAGCCGGATCACCTTGCCGTCGTTGTTCGGGGCCAGGCCCAGGTCGCTGGCGCGAATCGCCTTCTCGATCTCCTTGAGGCTTTCGGCCACGTACGGCTTGATGACGATGGTCGCCGCGTCCGGGCACGTCACGGAGGCCACGTCGCGGATGGGCGACATGGTGCCGTAATTGTCCACGCGCAGTGCGTCGAGCATCTGCGGCGTTGCCCGCCCGCTGCGCAGGCCCTTCAGGTCGTTGCGGAACACGTCGAGCGCCTTTTCCATCCGCGCTTCGGAGTCCTTCAAGATGTCTTGGCTGGTCATGGCTCCACCGGGGTGCGGTAAACGGGGCTTGTTCGGGGTTATTGTGGCAGATCGGCGGGCGCGCGTGAAGGCCGCGCTAGCCGCCGACCACGGTGCCGATCGGGTGGCCGGCGATGGCCCGTTCGATGGCCCCGTCGCGCTCGTAGTTGAACACCAGGATCGGCAGCTTGGCCTTGCGGCACATCTCGAACGCGCCGATGTCCATCACGCCCAGTTGCTTCTGGATCACCTGATCGAACGTGAGCGACTCGAACTTCTCCGCGTAGTCGTACTTCTTCGGGTCCACGTTGTACACGCCGTCCACCTTCGTGGCCTTGAGCAGCACGTCGGCCTGCAACTCGGTGCCGCGCAGCGCCGCGGCGGTGTCGGTGGTGACGAACGGGTTCCCGGTGCCGCCGGCCAGGATGACAATTCGCCCTTTTTCCAGGTGCCGCAGCGCCCGCCGCCGGATGTACGGCTCCGCGACCGTCTCCATGCGGACCGCGCTTTGCAGCCGCGTTTCGACGCCCATCGCTTCGAGCGTGTCTTGAAGGGCCAGCCCGTTCATCACGGTGCCGAGCATCCCCATGTAGTCCGCGGTCGCGGGCTTGATCGCCTCGCCGTCGGTGACCTGCGCGCCGCGCAGCAAGTTACCGCCGCCGACGACGACGGCGAGTTGCACCCCGCGCGCGACGACCCGCCGGAGCTGTTCGGCGATGGCCTTCGTCTCTTCGAGGCTGATGCCCAGGCGTCGGTCGGGGAACCCGAGCGATTCGCCGCTGAGCTTCAGCAGCACGCGCTTGTACTTGGGTGCGAGCGGGTCGGCGGAGTCGGGCATGGCGGGACCAGGAAAGGGAACGGCGGCGCGGGCGGCTCGCACCCGGTCAGCGTACGAACCGCCCGCGCCGCCGTCCGCTGTGCGCCCGCTTAGCGCATGTTGCAGCCGCTGAACTTGGCGAACATGAACAGCATCATCAGCCCGAGGATTACGGCCGATACGATCTTGAGAACCAGGGCCTGATCGGTGCGCAGGTAGCCGAGGCAGCCGAACGCGAGGAACAGGAACCCGAACATCAGGCCGTACTGTTCGAACCACACGTCGCGCCGGTTGCTGATCGCGGTGCCGGCGGCGTCGATCTCGGCGTCGATGATGCGCTTGTTGTACTCCTCGTCGATCTTGTCGCTCTTCTCGCTGATGTCCTTGCGCTCGCTGTCGCTCAGCTCCGTGAGCTTCTTCCCCTTGGGCATGAGCGCCTGCTTCTTGACGGACGCTTCGTGTTTCAGCTTGTCCACCCCGGCTTTCGCCCGGTCGCTGCCGGCGTTGCCGATGATCGGCATCGAGGTGAACATGATGACGAAGAACACGCCGATGCCGAACAGGATCGTCGGGATGCCGCCGATCGCGGCCAGCCCGCCGCCGCCGGCGAACCGGCTCGCCTTGTTCTTCTTGACCAACGGCTCGTCGTCGTAGTCGTCAGCCACGGCCGCCTTCTCTCGTTTGGGTTTGGGGTCGCTTGCCGGCGCGCCGCCGTCGTCGGCCGCGAGGCCGTCGTCGGTGACCACCAGCGCGCTACTGCACTTCTTGCACTTCAGCTTCCGGCCGATGTCCTTCTCGGCGACGTTGTAGAGTGCGCCACATGACGGGCAGTTTTGGTTCATTGAGCGAATCCTAAAGAGGGGTCCGGCGCGTGTGGTGGATTCTAATGACGTGCCGCTCGGATGCAAGCGTCACGCTTCGCCGCCGCCGGTGCGCGGGTTGGTGATGCGGTGCCGCAGGCGGGCGGCCTCGGTCACGTTGTCGATTAGGTCGGACACCGCGACCGGGGCGTCGCCGGCCGTGGCGGACTGCACGTTCCCGCTCACTTCCACGCGCACGGGCCGCTCGCCGCGCACCGCGCTGAGGATGCTCAGGCCGACGCGGGTGAGTCGGTTGCCGCTCAGGTCGAGCACCGCGAGCCGGTCGAAAAGGGCGTCGAACCGGTCGCGCGCGGCGGCGATGCCGGCGTCGGTGAGCTGGTTCCGCGCCAGCCGCAGCACCTTCAAGTTGCCGAGGTGCGGCGAGCGCAGCAGCGCGGCGAGGCCGCTGTCGCCGAGGTAGTTCTGCGTCAGGTCCAGCGACACGCACCCCGCGAGCGCCGGGCACGCGGCCAGCGCCGTAACACTCGAAGCGCCGAACGAGTTCGCGCGGAACTCCAGCTTTGGGTCGGCTTTTACCATCTGCGCGAGGAGCGGCGACCCGACGAGGGCCGTGAGGCCGGCGTCGCCGAACGGGTTGCCGCACGCCCGGAACATGCGCAACCGCGCCAGCGACGTGCTCGCGACGAGCGCCCGGATGCCGTGTTCGTTGATGTCGTTGCCCGACACGTCGAGCGCGGTGAGGCCGGCGAAGAACGGCGATTCGGCGAGCGCGCGCAGGCCGTCGCTGCCGATGCGGTCGTTGTCGTTGAGCGCGAGCGACGTGAGATTCGGAAACCCGCTGCTGCGCGCCCGCGCCTCAACGCCGGCGTCGTCCCGGCCGTTGAACCCCAGGTCGAGCGCGTGGAGGTGCTTCAGGTGCGGCGAGCGCGCGAGCAGGGCCAGTCCCGCGTTGCCCAGGTCGGTGCTGCACAGGTCGAGTTCGCGCACGCCCGCGAGCTGCGGTGACGCGGCCAGCTTCGGCACCACCGCGGACACGTCGAGCAACCGCAACCGGCGGACCCGGAGCCGCTCGAACAGTTCCGGCCCGCGCGCGAGGAAGGTCGCGGCATCGACGGTCGCGGAGTCCGGCACGCCGCGCCTGTAATCGACGCCGACAACCAGCCCCGCGAGGTGCGCGGTCCACGCGGCCCGGTTCGTGTTTAGCAGCTCGGCCTGTCGGTCGCTCAGTTCGGGTCGTCGCGGGTCGTCTTCGCTCAGGCGCGCGAGCGCGAGTTGCACGCGAACGAGTTCCGCGCGCTCCGGTTCGCCCGAATCGTCGAGGAAGTCCGCGTACACGAGCCGCGGCCGGTCGTCCGCGTACCGGTCGAAGATCGCGTCCAGGAACGGCTGCTCGTCCGTGAAGTGCATGACGGCATCGTAACCCGGCGCGCGGGCAATTTCAGCCACATTTCCCGCGCCTAAGCCGCTTGCGGCTTCGCGCGCGGGCCGCGACAATATCGCCATGTACCTGGGAATCGAAATCGGTGGGACGAAGCTTCAGCTCGGTCTCGGCGCTGGCGACGGGCACATCGCCGCGCTGTGGCGCGGCGCAGTGAACCCCGCGGAGGGGAGCGAGGGGATTCGCAAGCAGATCGAGCGCGCCGTGCCCGAACTGCTGGCGAAAGCGAATCTCGATCGCGGCGCGCTGCGCGGGGCCGGGATCGGCTTCGGCGGCCCAACCGACGACACCACCCGTACCGTCATCAAGTCGCACCACATCGCCGGCTGGGACGGCTTCCCGCTCGCGGACTGGGTCAGCGACCTCGTCGGCGTGCCCACGGTGCTGTGCAACGACGCGGACGTTGCCGGCCTGGGCGAAGCGCTGTTCGGCGCGGGGAAGGGTCTGTCGCCGATCTTCTACATCACTGCGGGCAGTGGGATCGGCGGCGGCCTCGTCATCGACGGCCGCATCTATCGCGGCGCGGGGAAGGGGGCCGCGGAGGTCGGGCACCTGCGACCGGTGTACCCGCTCGCGGGCGGCGCGCACGACCAGATTCTCGAACACTGGGCGGCCGGGTGGGGCATCGGCGCACGGGCCAGCGCCGGCGGCGGGCGCGCGGTCACCGGCAAGGACGTGGCCGACGCCGCGCAACGGGGCGACGCGCGCGCTCGCCGCATCCTCGACGAAGCGGTTCAGGCGCTCGCGGAGGGCGTGTGTTCGGTCATCAAGTTGCTCTGCCCGCGGCGCGTCATCATCGGCGGCGGGGTCTCACTGATCGGTGAAGAGCTACTGTTCGCGCCGCTGCGCCGGTACGTGACGGAGCGCGGGTTCGCGGCCTTCGCCGGGCTAACGGACATCGTGCCGGCGGCGCTGGGCGAAGAGGTGGTCGTTCACGGGGCGCTCGCCCTCGCGCGACAGAAGCTCGGTTGAAGCCGCTTGCGGCTTCGCGAGCGGCCCGCCTCATTCGCTCAATCTGCGGCCCAGGCGCTCGCGGAGCGCGGTGCGGACCGTTGTGCCCGCGTCGGCGGTGGCGCGAATGTCCAGTTCCGTCAGCGGCGACAGATATTCGGACTCCGCGAGCGCCATCAGGTGGTTCGAGCCGATCTCGTCGTTGCTACTCAGGTCGAGCACTTCCAGACGCGATGTGCGCGGAGAGGACGCGAGCACTTCGATAGCGTTTCCGCGCAACTGGCAGTTCGCGAGCCGCAGGCCGGTGAGCCGGAAGTGGGGCGAGTTCAGTATCGCGTCGATGCCGTCGGCCGTGATGCGGGTGCCGCTCAGCGACAGCACGCGCAGGTTCGCCAGGTCGGGGCAGTCCGCGAGTGCGCGCAGGCCGGCGTCGGTGATCGACTCGGTCGCGTTCGCCTGTTGGTACACGCTGTTGCCGTTCAGGTGGAGCGTGCGCAGACACTTGAACCGGCCGCTGCGGGCCAGCTCGCGCAGCGCCTCGTCGCTCAGGTGGTTCTGTGACAGGTCGAGGTAAGTGAGCGACCCGGCCCACGGCGCGGCGCACAGGCGCGCGACACCGGTGTCGCGGAGGGCGTACCCGGCGATGTCGAGGGTGCGCAAGTTGGACGAGCCGGTCGCGGCGAACAGCGGGTCGAGCACTTCGCCGGTGCCTTCGGGCACTTCGTCGTCGCCGTCGTAGTCGAAGGTTCCGCGCCGCATCCACAGGGCCGTGGCCCGCGACCAGAAGCGCGACGCGGCCAGCGCGCGGACGTTGTCGGCTGTGTGGCCGGCGCTATTGACGTACAACTCGGTCAGGTCCGCGAGGGACCGACACCACAACAGGAGCGCGAGCGAGGTGCCGAGGATCGTCTCGGAGATGTCCAGTTCGCGGAACCGCGCGCGGGTGGCGTGGAACGCCGCGACCGAGCCCACATCGGGTATGTTCTGTTGAAGGTCGAGAGAGGTGAGGCGCGCGGCGGCGGTCGAACCGAGCAGGTCGCCGATGTCCGCGTCATTGAGCATCGACGACATGATGCACAGTTCGGACAGCGCGCACTTGGTCCCGAGCGCGCGAACGAACTCGGCCACGTCCAACCCGGCCCCATCGGCCGCGTTCGCCCCGCAGCGCAGAGCGGTCAGGTTGTCGCGGAACGGGACGACTTCGAGCAGTTCCGGCAGCGATTCGAGCGGGCCGCACATGCGCAGGTCGAGTTCGCGCAGCCGCGCGAAGTAGGAGCGCGTGAGGAACCCGCTCACCTCGCCCAGCCCCGCGTACCAGCCGCTCAGGTCGAGCGCTTCGAGCCGGTCGCACCAGCCGCGCTGCCCGCACTCGCGAAGGTCCGCGGGGAGGTTGTTCTGCGCGGACATGACGCGCCAGCGGCGAACGGGGTGCGCGGCGCACAGGTCGGAGCCGGGGCCGTTCATGAACACCGGGCTGGCCGCGACCTCGTTCACGAACCCGCGGTCGAACTCCCATTCGGTCAGCTCGTCCATGTCGTCCGGCGCGACGCCGAGCCAACTGCACTCGTGTTCCGCGAGCAGTTCGTGTTCGCGGTCCTCGAGCGCGCGGCGGGCGGGGTCGTGGTCCGACAGGCGCGCGCGTTCGACCTGCACGCGGATAAACTCCGCGCGCGGGGCGTTCCCCTCCTCGTCGAGGTGGTCCGCGAACATGAGTCGCGGCGTGTCCTCGTCGGGGTTGTCGCGGATGGCCCGCAGCAGGTCGGTTTCGGTGGACATGGCGGGATGATAGCAGACGGCAAGGCGCGCGGAGGTCGGAGGCAGGTTACAGCAGCCCCGGTTCCTTCGGGTCCACGGCGAGCAGCCCGTCGAACGACTTCAGTACCTCGACCACTTTGAGGTAGTCGTCGAAGTGCTCCATGAACGGGTCGGGCACGTCGGTCCACACCTCGACGCGTTTGTCCGACTTCGCCAGTACTTCGGCCTCGTCCTGCTCGATTCCGGCGATGTGCCCGACCAGCCCCTCGGTTTCCTCGCGGACGTGCGCGCCGGTCACGAGAGCGAGCGCGAGCCACCACTCGCCCTGACTCAGGACGAGCTGGTTCGCGTCGCGGGCGAGTGCCAATCCGGGCAACTGCGCGGCCAGTTGTGCCTGGGCCGCGTCAATGGTGAAGGTGGTATCGGGCCGGAGCAGACCGAACGCGCGGTACATGGGGCACCTCTTGGCGAACGGCCGGTGTCAGCCGGCCGGTGACTATCGTAGTCGGTTCACCTCGCTCGCACCAGTCGCGCCGCAGCCCACACCGGTCGGTGTCAGCCGGCCGTTCGCCGGGCTACGCGCGCACGATCTTCTCGCGCCCGGCGGTCACGGTCTTGGTCGCGTTGCGGGTGTCGATCACCAGCTTGCTGTGCTTCACGACGAACGCGTAGTCGTAGGCCGTGTGGTCGGTGGCGATCAGCACGCAGTCCTGCGCCGCGAGGTACTCCGGCGTGAGCGGTTGGCTCTCCATCGGGTCGAGGTGCGGCCAGTGGCGCATCCGCGGCAGCGACGGAATGTGCGGGTCGTTGTAGCTGACGTGCGCGCCCTTCTTCAGCAGGTGGTCCATCAGCTCGAAGCTGGGGCTTTCGCGCGGGTCGTCCACGTCCTTCTTGTACGCCATGCCCAGGATCGCGATCTTGCTCCCGCGAACGGCCCGGCCCGCGTCGTTGAGCGCGTCGGCCAGTTTGGTGATTACGAACATTGGCATCGCGGTGTTCACCTCGCCGGCCAGCTCGATGAACCGCGTGGTCATGCCGTAGTGTCGTGCGATCCACGACAGGTAGAACGGGTCGAGCGGGATGCAGTGGCCGCCAAGTCCGGGACCGGGGTAGAAGGCCTGGAAGCCGAAGGGCTTCGTCTTCGCCGCGTCGATCACCTCCCACACGTCGATGCCCATGCGGTCGTACAGCACCTTCATCTCGTTCACGAGCGCGATGTTGATCGCGCGGTAGGTGTTCTCCAGAATCTTGCACGCCTCCGCGACCTCCGGCGTGCTGACGCGAACCACCTTCGGCACGATGGCGGAGTACAGCGCGCAGGCCACGTCGCCGCTGGCGTCGTCGAGGCCGCCGACGACTTTCGGGATGTGGCTGACCGAGTGCGTCGGGTTGCCGGGGTCTTCGCGCTCCGGGCTGAACGCGACGAAGAATTCCGTGCCCGGCGTGAGGCCGGTGCGCTCCAGCACGGGCAGCATCACCGCGCGCGTCGTGCTGGGGTACGTGGTGCTTTCTAGGATCACCAGTTGCCCGCGGCGCAGCCGCGCGGAGATTGCGTTCGCGCTGTTCACGACGTAGGTGAGGTCCGGTTCGCGCGCTTCCGTGAGCGGCGTGGGAACGCAGATGAGGATCGCGTCCGGCTCGCTCAGCCGCTCGAACCGGTCGGTCGCCTCGAAGCCCGCAGCGCGCATCTCGGCGACCGTCGCGTCGGGAATCTGCTTGATGAACGACTTGCCGGCGTTCAGTTTCTCGACCTTCGCGCTGTCGATGTCGAAGCCGAGGACGCGGAACCCGGCGTCGGCGAACGCCCGCGCCAGCGGGAGGCCGACGTAGCCGAGGCCGATGATGCCGACGGTCGCGGTCTTGTTCTGGACGCGCGCGAGCAGCGCGGAAAGTGTGTCCGACATGCGTGCCGTTCCCCATCCGTCCGTGGACCGGGCGAGACTCCGTCCCCAGCGCAGATGGTCGCGAATCGGGCCGGGCGGTGTCAAGCCGAAGTGCGCGGGCGCAAACGCTCGGCCGGCTCGTCGCGTCTAAAGGGCAGGGGGACTCACCATGCGCGGCGCTCTCGTTCTAGGTGGATTGCTGTTCGGCACGGCGTCGGCACTCGGCTACAGCGAGGCCCCGCCGCACAGCTTCGCCAAGCCCTCCGCCAACGGCAAGTTCGTGCTGGTCATGCTGCACAACTTCGAGCGCCCGTCGGACAAGGGGCTGAGGGAGAAATACGGCAAGAGCGGCTTGTACCCGGTCGGCGACCCGACGAAGCCCCTGTGGACGTGCGACAGGTCGGCCCGCTCGGAGCGCGACGTGTTCGTGTCCGACGACGGCGCGTTCGCGGTGCGCGTGCCGGACGGCAACCCCGGCCTGCGGCGCTGGGTGCTCAGTTACGAGAAGGAGATTCCTGAGAAGAGAGCTGGCTGGGAGGACGCGCCGGCCCTGCATATTTACAAGGACGGCAAGCCGTTCCGCACGGTCACGCTCCGCGAGGCGTTCGGCACGTCACGGTTCTCGGATCGCGACTGTTTCATGGGTCCGATCGTCGCCATCGACTCGTTCGACGACGCCGGCGGGCGCGTGGTGATCTCGACCGAGGCCGACGAGCGGAAGTTGACGGCGACGGTCGGGTTCCGAACCGGCGACGTGAGCGCGGACAGCGCGGGCGGCGCGAGTGGGCGCAACTGGGGGCGCGTGCTGCTGATCGGGCTTGTGGTGGTGTCGCTGGGCGCGGCCGCGTTCGGCGTGCTGCTGTTTCGCAAGCCGCGCAAGTGACCGCGAAGCCGCTTGTGTTTCGCTCTGTCACCCCTCCGGGGCTTGATGCCTATTGTCCCTCGTGACCCAGGGTTGCGCTCGAAGACTCGCTCCACCCTGGGCTACTATCGGTCGCCCCTTCGGGGCTGAAAACCAAACGACTCGCACAACTTGCACCGACCCGACTGTGAGAATCCCCTGGCGAAGTGTTGCTCACTCGCGCCCCGAAGTGATAAACTACTCCTTCCTGCCCGACTTCGACCCCGGCCCTCCTTGACCCTCCTGCCGAGGTTCGCTTCCATGCGGATTCGTCTCGCGCTCGTTGCCGCCGCTTCGCTCGTCTTGCCGGTCGTCGCGTTCGGCGAAGACCCGCCGGCGAAGGTGAGCTACTACAAGGACGTGCGGCCGATCATGCAGCAGCACTGCAACGGCTGCCACCAGCCGGCCAAGCCGCTGGGCGGGTACGTCACCACCGACCACGCGAACCTGCTCAAACCCGGCGAGCGCGAGAAGGCCGGCGTCGTCCCCGGCAAGCCGGGCCAGAGCTACCTGATCGAGCAGATCAAGGTTCACGCCAACGGCCGCGCGGAGATGCCGAAGAATCGCGACCCGCTCACCGCGGCGCAGATCAAGACCGTCACGGATTGGGTGACGCAGGGCGCGGCCGACGATACGCCGGCCAGTGCGAAGGCGGTCGCGGTCGATGCCGCGAACCCGCCCAAGTACTCCGCGCCGCCGGTCGTCACCGCCATCAGCTTCAGCGCCGACGGCAAGTTCCTCGCCGTCACCGGCTACCACGAGATTCTGATCTACGAGACCGACAAGTACGCGTTGAAGTCGCGGCTGATCGGCATCTCGGAGCGCGTCCAG
This sequence comes from Planctomycetia bacterium, assembly GCA_005773755.1. GTDB lineage: Bacteria > Planctomycetota > Planctomycetia > Gemmatales > Gemmataceae > Gemmata. The sequence goes on along the minus strand of SXHE01000582.1, from coordinate 4,287 downwards.
TCGCTGGCGTACTCACCGGACGGGAAGAAGATCGCCGCCGTCGGCGGCGCGCCCGGCCGGTTCGGGGAGATCCAAATCTGGAACCCGGACTCCGAGAAGCTGCTCGTCTCCGCCCCGGTCACGTTCGACACCCTGTACGGCATCAGTTGGTCGCCCGACAGCACCAAGATCGCCTTCGGCTGCTCGGACAACACCGTGCGCGCGGTCGACGCCCTCACCGGCAAGCAACTGCTCCAGATGGGCACGCACTCCGATTGGGTGCTCGGCACGGCGTTCTCGCAAGACAACCTGCACCTCGTCTCCGTCGGCCGCGACATGAGCATGAAGCTCACTCACGTTGAGACCCAGCGGTTCATCGACAACGTGACCAGCATCACGCCCGGCGGGTTGAAGGGCGGGCTGATTACGGTGGACCGCCGGCCGATGAAGGAGAAGCGGATGCAGAAGGTGCCCGCGGACACGCCCGGCGCGAAGCCGAACCTGTACGACGAACTGCTGATCGCGGGGGCCGACGGCGTGCCGCGCCTGTACAAGATGCACCGCGAGGTGAAGCGCGAGATCGGCGACGACTCCAACCGCGTCCGCGAGTTCGAGAAGATGACCGGCCGCATCTCGGCCGCGATCTTCAACCCTGACGGGACGAAGTTCGCCGCGGTCAGCAGTCTCGACGGGAAGGGCGAAGTGCGCGTGTACGACGCCAACACCGGGGCGAAGGTGCAGTGCGAAAAGGTATCCGGCCCTGCTTACGCGACCGCGTGGCACCCCAACGGCAAGCTGGTTGCTTCCGCCGGGTTCGACGGAACCGTGTGGCTCCACGACCCCGCGACCGGCAAGCTCGTGAACAGCTTCGTTGTGCTGCCGAAGAAGTAAACCAATTGCCCTCGCACCCAGGGCGTTGCCCTGGGCTGAGGAATCCCGCCCTTTCAGGGCGAAGACCAATGCGGGCTGAAAGCCTGCGATTCCTAAGCCCAGGGCAACGCCCTGGAACCGACGCGAACACACGAAACACGGAACCTCCCCATGAAGCGTTTGCTCCTGATCGCTGCCACCTTCTTGCTCGCCTTCGGTGCGCCCGCGGGCGCGCAGGAGAAGCTGCCCGCCGGGGCGAAGGTGACGAAGCTCACCGTCGGACCGGCGAAGGTCGAGATCACCGGGCCGTTCGCGTACGCGCAACTGCTCGTCACCGCGACCCTCGACAACGGCGACCTGTTCGACGCCACCCGGCTCGCCAGGTTCGCCGCGCCGAAGCACGTGACCGTGAGTGCCGCGGGGCAGGTGCGGCCGACGGCCGACGGCACCGGTGACATCGCGGTGTCACTCGAAGGGCAGACCGCGACCGTGCCCGTCACCGTGAAGGGCTTCAAGGAGGAAGTGCCGGTCAGCTTCGTGACCGACGTGCAGCCGGTGCTGTCCAAGCTCGGCTGTAACGCCGGCACCTGCCACGGTGCGCAGGCCGGCAAGAACGGGTTCAAGTTGTCGCTCCGCGGCTACGACCCGATCTACGACTTCCGCGCGCTGACCGACGACCTCGAAGGGCGGCGGTTCAACCGGGCCGCGCCGGAGAAGAGCCTGATGCTGCTCAAGCCGGCCGGGGCCGTGCCGCACCAGGGCGGCGTCACCATGAACGCCGGCGACCCGAACTACGAACTGGTCCGCAAGTGGATCGCCCAGGGCGTGAAGCTCGACCTCGACGCGGTCCGCGTCAAGTCCATCGACATCCTCCCGAAGAACCCGACGATTGCCACCATCGGCCAGAAGCAGCAGTTCTCCGTGGTGGCGACGTACACCAACGGCCGCGTTCGTGATGTGACCGCGGAGACGTTTATCGAGAGCAGCAACACCGAAGTGGCGACCGTCGATAAGACCGGCCTCGTGACCACCGCGCGGCGCGGCGAGACGACCATGCTCGCGCGCTACGAGGGCGTGTACGACGCCAGCACGATCATCATCATGGGCGACCGCACCGGGTTCGCGTGGGAGCCGCGCACGGTCCACAACTACATCGACGAGCACGTCGACACGAAGCTCAAGAAGGTGAAGGTGCAGGCGAGCGACGTCTCGGACGACGCGACCTTCCTGCGCCGCGTGTACCTTGACCTGACCGGGCTGCCGCCGACCGTGGAGCAGGTGCTCGCGTTCACCGCGGACAAGCGCGACGGGCGCGTCAAGCGCGACGAGGTCATCGAGAAGCTGGTCGGCAGCGACGGCTACGTCGAGCACTGGTCGAACAAGTGGGCCGACATGCTGATGGTGAACCGCAAGTTCCTGGGCGACGTGGGCGCGGTGGCGTTCCGCAAGTGGATCCGCGACCGCGTGGCCGAGAACAAGCCGTACGACAAGTTCGCCTACGACATCCTGACCGCGACCGGCTCCAACGTCGAGAACCCGCCGGCCTCGTACTTCAAGACGCTCCGCACGCCCGACACCGTGATGGAGAACACGACGCAGCTGTTCCTCGCGGTCCGGTTCAACTGCAACAAGTGCCACGACCACCCGTTCGAGAAGTGGACCCAGGACCAGTACTTCAGCATGGCCGCGTACTTCGCGCAGGTGGGTCGCAACCGCGACCCCAAGTACGGGGCGCAGAACATCGGCGGCACCGCGGTCGAGGGCGCGAAGCCGCTCGTCGAGATCATCGTTGACCTGAAGGCCGGCGAGATCAAGCACGACCGCACCAACGAGAACGCGAAGGCCTCGTTCCCGTACCCGGTGCCGATGGACCAGCCCGCCGGCGCGTCGCGCCGCGCGGAGGTCGCCAAGTGGATCACCTCGCCCCAGAACCAGTACTTCGCCAAGAGCTACGTGAACCGCGTGTGGAGTTACCTCACCGGCGTCGGCATCATCGAGCCGGTGGACGACATCCGCGCCGGCAACCCGCCCACCAACCCGGAACTGCTCGACGCGCTCACCCAGGACTTCATCAAGAGCGGGTTCGACACGCAGAAGCTCATCAAGACCATCTGCAAGAGCCGCACCTACCAACTGTCGCTCGCCACGACCAAGTGGAACAGGGACGACGAGATCAACTACTCGCACGCGGCGGCCCGGCGGCTCCCGGCCGAGGTGCTGTTCGACGCGATCCACAAGGCGACCGGGTCGCAGAGCCGGCTGCCCGGCCTCCCGGTCGGCGCGCGGGCCGCGCAGCTCGTGGACAGCAACGTCGACCTGCCCGGCGGGTTCCTCGACCTGTTCAACAAGCCGGTCCGCGAAAGCTCCTGCGAGTGCGAGCGCGGCACCGGGCTGAACCTCGGCCCGATCCTGGCGATGGTCAACGGCCCGATCGTCGGCGAAGCCATCAAAGACCCCAACAACCGCATCAACAAGCTGGTGCTGGTCGAGAAGGACGACGGCAAAGTGGCCGACGAGATTTACCTGTCGGTGCTGAACCGGCTGCCGAACGCAAAGGAGCGCGCCGCCGCCATCGAAGCGATCCGCGCCGCCGCGAAGGACCACGCGCTGATGGTGGCCGAGTTCAAGCCGAAGGCCGATGCGTTCGACACCTACAAGAAGACGCTCGACGACAAGCAGAAGGTGTGGGAGGAGGGGCTGCGGTCGCAGAAGCCGACCGCGTGGACCGTGCTCGACACGCGCCGCGCGAACGGGCAGTCGCCGACATCCCCGCTCACCATCGGCAAGGACGGGATCGTGACCGGGACCGGGAAGCCGCCCGAAACCGACGTGTACACCGTCGCCGGTCTCGCCGAACTGGACAAGCCGATCACCGCGATCCGGCTCGAAGTGTTCGCCGACCCCGCGCTGCCGGCCCGCGGCCCCGGCCGCGCGCCCAACGGCAACTTCGTGCTCAGCGAGTTCAAGTTGAACTACAAGCTGCTCGACAAGCCCGACGCCAACGCGCTTCCGGTCAAGCTGACTTCGCTCGGCCAGATTTTCGCACAGGACGGCTACCCGGCCGCGAACGCGCTGGACAACAACCCGGCCACTGGGTGGGCAGTCTCGCCGCGGTTCGGCTCGGACAACGCCGCGCTGTTCAAGTTCGACAAGCCGCTGAGCGGCCCGGCCGGGCTGTACCTGACCGCGGTGCTGGAGCACAAGTTCGGCCAGGCGCACTTGATCGGCAAGTTCCGCCTGTCGGTGACGACCGATCCGAACCCGAAGCTCACCAGCCTCGTGACCCCCGCGCAGCTCGCGCTGCTCGAAATCCCACTTGTCGAGCGGACCCCGGAGCAAAAGGCCGCGCTCCGCGACATGTACCTGGCGCAAGACGCGACCTACGCGCGGCTGGCGGCGGAAGCGGCTAACGCCCCGCCGTCGGACGCCCGCGTGCTC
>SXHE01000581.1 GCA_005773755.1 Planctomycetia bacterium | reverse complement strand
CCGGGATTGGACATCCGGGTCGGGCCGCGGGTTCACCGTGAGGTGAAATTCGAGGTCAGTTCTCCGCGCCGGGGAGGAGCGGAACCTTCGGCATGGCGATGTCGCCCTTGCCGCTGAACACCGGGTTGACCGTGACGCTGTACGTCTTGCGGTCCGGGTTGAGCTTGTAGGTGGCGCGGATGTCGGCGGTGTTGGCCGAGATGCCGGCGACTCGCGTCTCCTTGCTCTCGACGACCACCGGCAGGCCCGGCCCGCCGGTGCTGGCGACGGGTGCCCCCATCACCGCGCCGGCGCGGCCCGTGCCGCCGCCCATGCCGGACACACCGCCGCCCGTCGTGACCGGTTGCCCGGTCGTGGCCGTGCGGTCCTGCGTGGTGTTAAGCTCTTCGGACACCTGGGCCAGCGTTGTGCGCGAGCCGCCGTCGAGTTTGAGCTCGACCGTCTTGCCGCCCACCAGCGGCACGTCGATCAGGTCCACCACTTCGCGCGGGGTGCCCTTGAACTTCGTCACCTTCAGCGTGGCCTTGCCGCCGATCGGCTTCCCGAAGGCCTGCCGCACCGACACCTTGTAGGTGCCGCTGAACGCGCTCGCGGCGGTGTACGCTTCCGAGCGGTCGTTCCGCTGCTCCAGGATGTCGGCCTTGAGCACGCCGCCACCGGTGGTGCGCTTGTGGACCGAGGAGCACACCGAGCCGACCGGCTCCGCGACCATGAGGTCGAGGTCCGCGTTGCCCTGCCACAGCAGCTCGATCACCAGGTCGCGCTGGGTCTGCTCGGTGATGATCCGCGCGATCGCCGCGGTGTTCTGGCCGCCGGCCTTGAGCTTCGCTTCCAACTTCGGGAGCCGGGTGTTGGCTTCCTTGTGGTAGTCGATGCCGTCCGACGAGTTCCAGTCCCGCTTGAGCAGGCCGTCGGCGGCCCACATCACGGCGTCGCTCTTGATGTCGGTGGCCTGCTCCGCGTAGGCCATCGCGTTGGCGTAGGGCGTCGGGTCGTTGGGGCTGAACTGCGCGGCCCGCTTGCAGAACGCGACCGCCTGGCTGTGGTTCTTCAGCTTGTCCTGCGCGCGGGCGGCCTTCAGGTACGCCTTCGCGCTGGTCGGGTCCAGGTCGATGGCGGACATCGCGGCCCGCTCCACTTCGACCGGGCTGGCCTTCGCCGCCTCGAGCGCGACCGCCAGCGCCTCGTGCGCCCACTCGTCGGTCGCCAGACCCTTGCGCAGGTTGCCCTTGAGCACCTCGGCCGCGGCCCCGAACTCGTCGAACTCCATCAGGAACTCGGCGCTGGCGACGATCAGGCCGGGGTCGGTCACGGTCCAGTCGATCGCGTTGCTCCAGATGGTCTTGGGGTCGTTACCGAGCCGCTTGCGCAGGTCGGCAACGTCAGCCTTCGGGTTGGTCAGGGTCGCCCTGTTGGCCGCGACGAGGGCCGGCGGCTTGGGCGGGCCGACGAACGCCGGGGCCTTCGGGTCGCCGGGGTTGCGGGGCATCGGGGCCGGGTCGTTCGGCCCGATCACCACGCGGTCGCCGCCCTTTGGGGCGACGAAGGCGTTGCCGCCTTCGGCCGCCTTCTTCAGCTTGATCGTGGCCGCGGAGTGATACCGCGAGGTGCCGCGGATGATGAGCGCGCGGGCCGGCGGGTAGTAGCCGAGCGAGTTCAGTTGGCTCGCGGTCAGGATCGGAGTTTCGTCCATGCCGCCCATGCCGGGCATCGGGTTGTTCCCGGCGATGTTCGCCCACTCGCCGCGGGCAACGGTCTCGAAGATCAATGAGAGCAACAGGTCTTGCTGCGAGTTGCCCTGGATACCGAACTGACCGCCGAGGTTGCCGAACTGACCGATGTTGCCGCCGCCGATGCCGGTGATACCGCCACCGACCCCCAGGTTACCCTGGTTGCCGATCATGGCCGCACCGTTGCCGAACGGGCCACCCATGGCGTTCATACCGCCGTTGTTGTTGTTGCCGCCGTTGTTGTTGCCGAACGGTCCGCCGAAGTTGTTCCCGCCCACGTTCTGCAGCCCGCCACCGAAGAGGCTGGCCTGGCCGAAGATCTGGAGCTGGGCGTTCTGAATCTGGAGGTTCTGGATCACGGACTGGCCGTTCGAGCCGTCAGGGATGCCGATCACGAGGTCGGCCACCGGGAACACCCGTGTCACCTTCTCTTCGAGTCGGCGGGTGAACGTGGTGATCTCGATGTAGTCCGGACGGACGATGAACGTCGCGTTCATCGATGCCAGCACGATGTCGAGGAAGTTGCCGAGTTTCAGGCCGCGGAGCTGGGTGGCCGTCAGCTTGGCCTTAGCCTCCTTGATGTTCATAATCATCTCGGCCGCGAAGTACTCCTCCATGATGATGAAGGTCACCTGGTGCCGCTTCGACAGGTCTTGCAGCAGCTCGAACAGCGGGATCTCGGTGATGTTCGCGCCTTCCTTGAGTTGAACCTCCTGGTCCTCGACGATGCTCTTGAGCTGTCGCTGGGTCGCGGTCGGGTTCGGCCCGAGGGCCGAGTTCAGGTAGGCGTCGCGGCGCAGGCCGGTCAGCTCGCGCCACACCGCGGCCGGCGGAAAGTGAACCGGCGGTTCGTCGGGGTACGGGATGTGGCTCTTCTCGGTCTGCATCATCGCGAGCAGGAACCGGTCCTCACGGATGCGCACCAGTTCCTTCCACTCGCGCAACTGGGTGGCCTGTTGACCGATGATGTAGCTGGCCGTGGCAGAAACGGGCGTGGGCAGCCCTTTCACGACCTTCTCCTGCTGCATCAGTTGCGCTTCCTGGTAGGCCAGATCGTACCGGGCCTGCTGCATCAGTTGGCGGAAGCTGTCGACCCGGTTCTTGTCGCGGTTGTTCTCTTCCTCCTGTCGGTCGAACTCGCTGATCTTCTGCTTGGTGCGCGCGACGGCCTGGCGCTCGGTGTCGGCCTGGCGCTTGATCTCGGCCCCCTTGACGAACACCTCGCGCATCACGGACTCGAGGTCGGCGACCATCTGGCGGCGGGCGTCGTCGCCGATGCCGTCGTAGCCGATGATGTCGTCGCGCTGGCGCTTCAGGTCCTGGTACGCGGCGTCCGGGTCGGTGCGGAGCAGTTGCCGGCCGCGGCGGATGGTCGCATCGGCCAGCACCTTGTACCGCTGTTCCTCGATGGCGCGGCGGGCGCGGGCCTCGGCCAGCAGGTCGGCCGCGTTCGGCGGCGGGTTCATACCGCCGGGGCCGGGGGCCGGCGGATCGACCGCGCCCGGCTCTTGGATGACCTTGCGGATGCTCTCCGCGTCCAGGCGAACCGCGCCGGTCTTGGCTTCAACCCGCTTCATCAGTTGGGCCTTCGTGAGCTTACCGTCGCGCATCCGGGCGACCATCGCGGCCCCGGACTGCGCTTCCTTGTCGGTCGGGTCCACCTTGAGGGCGGCGACGTACAGCTTCTCGGCCTCGTCGAACCGGTCCACGCTCACGGCCCACACCGCTTGGGTGAGGAACTCGTTGCGGTACAACTTCACCTGCGTGCTGGCGAGGGCCAGCGCGCGGTCGGAGGCGAGCATCGCGGGCGCGTCCTTGTGCGGCGCGTTCTTCCACTGGTTGACCATCAGGTTCAGGAAGAAGTGATCGACCTGCGGGGCCGGCAGCGCCTGGGCCATCTCCAGCGCGATCGGCTTGCCGTTCAGGATACCGTTCACGGTCAGCGAGACGGCGTTCGCCAGCGGCTTCGCGATCTTGCCCATCACCAGCGTCGCGCGGTCGGTGCGCAGCGGGGGAATCTGGGTCGGGTACACTTCGCCCACTTCGTCGCCGAACTTCCACTTCTCCGGCTTCACGACGGGCACGTTGAGCGCGGTCTTGAGGCGGGTCAGGAACTCGGCCCGGCGCATCGGGACCGCGAGGTCTTCTTGCACCCGCACCACCGCGCCGCCGGTGAGCACGGCCAGCCCGTGCAGGTTGTTCGCTTCGAGCTTGTAGCCGAGCGGCACGGCGAAGAAGTACTGGTCGTTCACGTCCATCTTCTTGCCGAGCGCGAGGCGGTCGGCTTCGGCGACCGGGGCGAACGCGCTCTCGCCGTCGCCGAGGTACAGCACCACTTGGTGCCGGCCGCGGTTCGGGGGCATCGTCGTCAGGGCCTTCTCGACGCCGCCCTTGAGGTCGGCGGCCCCGGAGCCGTACTCGACCTCGGTGAGCAGGGCCGCGGCCTTCAGCACTTCGGGCGAGTTGCCCGCCTGGAAGTCGGCCGTGAGCGCCCGCGTGGCCTGCGGAGTGCTCAGGGTCCACACACTCATGCGGTCGTTGGCGGTCAGGTCGCTGGCCAGCGCGGTGACGATCTGGCGGGCCTGCTGGAGCGGACGCCCGGCCTGGCTCGCGGTCGTGTCCACGAGAACGATCACGTCGCGGGGCCGCGCGACCGGCGCGCCGACCTTCGCGGCGTCCGGCAGTACCTGCCACGCGAACAACGTTTCGCCCTCGCGCGGCTGATACGTCAGCACGGGCATCTTGCTGAACTTGGTGGCGGCCAGCTCGTCGACGAGCCGGCCGGTGTCCGGGCGGCCCATGTCGGCCACGGCCGGGGGAACCGGCTTGGCACCGGGCCGGACGTCGCCGAAGAGCGTTGTGCCGACCGCCGCGAGGGTGGCCGTCACCCCCAACAGCGCCGGGAGAACCCGCAGCCGTTTCAGGAAGTTCATTGCCCTGTCGCTCCTATCAGTGGGGACCGACCGGAGAAGCGGTCGGGCGGCCCGGACGAATACATACTGTAAAGCCGATTTTACAACAAACCCCGGCGCGAACGCCACGCGAAAGTACCGGGAGAGTCGAGCGTTTCGCCGAAACAGCCGGTGCAGCCGACACCGGGTGCGAGCCGTCACTCTCGAATCTAACCGGTGTAACGCGGTTCCCGGTCGGGCGTTGGTAGGAACGGGCGATCCGTCGGCGCGAAACGTGAGAATTACGAGTTTTCGTGGCGGAATCCGCACAACCGGCCCGGCGATTTTGATTTGACTTGCCTGTTCCGCGGCCTAACTTCCAGCAGGCGGATCATTCAGGCCGGACAAAAGGAACATTCCGCCGGGGCCACACGGCTCGCGCTTTTCAGCCCCCCGCGCACCGCCTTTCGCGCGCCGATTCCGGGCGCGCGCCCCTTATACCGCACCGACCGGACATGGCAAAACCCAACTCGTCGTCTGATCCCTCTCCCACCGCGATCTCGGCCGCGGAGCTGCGCCGCCGGCTGCTGGCATCCACGCCGCCACCGATGGTGGCGATCGCCTCGACCCCCGACCCGACGGACAACGACGGAGACGACGTCGAGACCCCGCCCGCCGGCCCCGCGCCGGGGGCGTGGAACGGCGGCGGAACACAAGACCTTCTCGCGCGGCTGCGGATGCCCGGCAAGTCCGGGTCCGTCCAGGTGCCGACCTCGCGCCCGGTCCCCGCGCCCGCGATCCCGGTCGTACCCGATCCGCTCCCCAGTAGGAACACCATCGGCCGCCGCGCGCCCGCACCGGGCAGTCGGCTCCACGGCGATTCGACCAGCGCCATCGCTGGCGCGCTCAACCACCTCGCCGACCTGTCCAGCGGCAGCCGGCACGACGAGTCGCCGCACGGCGAGATCCAGCGCCTGAAGAACGAGAACAAGGAGCTGCGCACGCTTCTCGACGAGATGAAGCACCTGCTCCAAGAGGCCAGTGAGACCGAACAGCGGCTCGTGTCAAAAGAGGCCGAGGTCGAGAGCGTGGTGTCCGAGAAGGACGCGCAGATCAACGAACTGAGCGCGCAGCTCGGGGCCATCGAAGAGCAGATCGCGAAGGGCGAACTGGCCCCGCCCCCGCCGGCGGCCAAGACCCGCTCCGAACTCGAAGAGTGGGGCGACGAGCTGGAAAAGGAGAGCGCGAAACTGGCGCAAGACAAGAAGCGCCTCGACGACGAGCGCCGGCAGCTCCGCGAGGACGAAGAGGCGCTCGAGCACCAGATGCGGCAGATGGAAGTGTCGATGGCCCGCGAGCGGGCGATGATCGCGCGCCAGGAGATCGAACTGAAGCGCCTGAGCGCCGAGATCCAGCACGAGCTGGACATCCTCCAGCGCGGCGACGCCGGGCTGCGCGAACAGATGGCGAAGTTCCAGCGCCGCGCGCAGGAGGTCATGACCAAGCCCGGCGGCGGCCCGCCGCCCAACGGTCGCCGCTGATCTCGGCTCCGGTTCGGTACACCGCGCCTCGCCCCCTCTCGCAACGAGAGGGGGCACCCCTCAGCACATCAGCGCGCGGGCGCGGCGGGGAACAGGCGCTTCGCGAGCAGCCCCTTCACCCCCGGAACCCAGAGCACGAACGACAGCACGGAGAGCAGCCGCACGGAACGGAACAGCGCCGCCACACCGTCGGGGCCGGTGTGCTTCTTCCCGTCGGGGTCCGTTACCGCCGATACCGCGCTCGCCGCGTCCGGCGTCAGCACCACTTGCGATTCGGTGTCCACCGCGGCCACGAGGGCCGCGGCGCGGGCCGACGCGGGGGCGAACGCGAACGCGAGTTTCGACAAATCCGGGCCGCCCCGCAGCCGGTCGCGGATCACTCCACAGGGCAGGAACGCCACCAACATTACCATCATCAATAACTCGAACAGGTTCAGCCCCATCAGTACGCCGATGCCCGCGTGCATCGCGGTCGCGAGCAGGACGATGAGCCACCGGAGCCGGGTCCAGAGCAGGAACGGCCCGGCGATCTCGATGAACAGCGTGGACCACGTACCGAAGACGATCAGCGCGTGGTACACCGGTTTGATGCTGACGACGCTGCGCAACGCGGTCTCGTACCACTGGTATTGCAGGAGCGTGAACTCCGGGTTCACGAGTACGTCCCAGGTCGCGCGGCCGTCCCACCACGCCGCGCCCTTGAGCTTCGACAGCCCGGCCGCCATGTAGATGAAGCAGAAGTGGACCTGGATCAAGCGGACCGCGAACCCGGCACTCGTCGACGGCGGCGGGGCCGCGAGGAACGCCTTCGCCGGTCCGTCGAGGGTGCCGCTCCGCGCCAAACTGGCCCGCGCCGCGCGATAGCGCGCGATCAGCCGGTCCAGCGACAGCGCCGCCCCGCTGTTCCCGATCATCAGGTAGAACAGCAGGATGTTCATCATCGTGTCCATCCCGAACAGCACCTGCTGCGTCCGGTGGATGTACCCGACGACCGCGATCCACACCAGCACCGAGGTGACGCGGGTGAACAGCCCGAGCGTGAACAGCACCATCGTGAACAGGATGCCGGTGTGGACCAGCGCCATCTGCGTCGGGTCGGTCACATGGAACCAGACCGAGAAGATCATGTGGCCGCTGCGGACCGACTTCTCCGGCTCGTTGTTCCAGTACTCCAGGTAGTCGATCTTCTTCTTGCGCGCGGCCTCGTCGTCCGGCAACTCGATCAGGAACTTCACCAGGGCGCGGCGGAACTCCGGCCCCAGTTCCGTGACGTGGTTGAGGACGTACTCGCGGGCGGTGGGGTTCTTGGGGAGCGAAACCCAGAACGCGCGGGCTTCGGTCGCGACCCGCTCGCGTTCGGGCGGCGCAAAGTCGAGCAGGAACGCGGGCGTTCGGCCCAGGTAGTAGGTGGTCGCGTTTTGCGTCGGCCCGGTGGGGCGACCGGCGATCAGCACCGCGAGGTGCTTGTCGCGCTCGATCTCGTCCGGCCCCAGGTACTGGAACCACGTCAGCGCCGCGAGCGCGGTCTCGGCGTTGTCCGTCTTCGCGACGCGGTCGAGGAACTGGAGCGCCGCGGTGCGCTGGTTCTTGTCCGCGGGCAACGAGCGGATGTAGTCGACGACGGCCTTGCGCCGGTGCGGGAAGTCCGGCACGGTCGCCGGCACGATGGACTCCGCGCTCCACTCCATGAACGGCGACGCCCGCCACGGGTACTCGTGTCGCTCGCGCTCGACGAACCGGTGCGCGTACCACCCGGTCTGGCCGAAGAACTGCTGCAGGTCCACGCTGTACGCCAGGTGGATGTACAACACGAGCAGACCGGTGCAGATCCGCACGAAGCCCAACGTGGTCGGGTCGGACTTGGGGAACCAGAACCCGACCCACCGCTGCCACGCGGAGCGCTCGACGGGTTCCGGCGCGGTGTCGGGCGTCATCTCGGTGGCCATAGCGAATCTCGCTTCTGTAGCCGGCCTCACTGAGGCCGGGGTTCTCCCACTCGCTCAGCACCGGGGTCAATGACCCCGGCTACAGAACGCGAACGTCACCGCAACTGGTGCCAGTCGAACACGCGGTCCTTGAACCGCGGGTCGCCCAAGTCGTCCACGGTCGTGTCCGGCCCCAAGCCGTCTGGCCCCAGCGCGTGGAACGAGAGGTAATCGAGGAACACGCGCTTGGTCGTGGACCCCGGCGGGACGCCGCCCGGCCGGTTCGGGATCGGCACCAGCCAGTACAGCATCGGCTCCTGCGGGTTGATCAGTTCGCCCAGGGCGTTGAACTCGCCCAGGAAGAACGGCCGGTACGTCGTCGGGTGGTACGGGTTCGTGTTCGCGTCCGGGTTCTTCCGCCAGTTGGTGAACTCGTCCACGCCCATCGTGCTGTGCTCCAGGCGGTACATGCGCACGGTGGTCTTCTTGGCCTCCTCCGGCGTCGTGTTTTCCAGGATCACGTGCGACGCATAGGACGGGATCACGAACCGCGCGACCTCCGGTTGCGGCAGCCGGTACTGCACGATCACCTCTTCGTCGGTGCGCGGCAGCGGGATCGGCACCTGCTTGCGGCGCGTCAGCAAATCGACCCGCTCGAACGGGTGCATCGACAGGCCGTAGGGCACGGACCGCGCCAACTGCTCAGTGATCGAGAGCCGGCGGTAGTACGTCAGGCCCAGCGGGTCGCGCACGTCGGCCGGGCGCTTGGGCATCACCACCCACTTCGTCGAGTACGTCTTTCGCCCCTTCTCGTCGGCCCCGGTTTCGGTCTTCAGCAGGAAGACGAGCAAGCTCGCCGGCCCCGGTTCGGGCGAATAGAAGTGGTAGGCGTTCCGCAGGTACACGAACTGGAGGTACGGGTTGTACACGCGAACGAACGCCTGCTCCGTGACCCACGGGGTCGAGGGCGGCGTTGTGGTAGCGAAGAAGATGCCGCTGAAATGGAACACCAGCAGCACGCTGAGCACGGGAAGGCGGTACTTCGCGGGCGCGGCGAGCAGAACGGTCCAGGTGAGGGCGAGCGCGGTCATCGCCCCGAACAGCAGGCGGAACGAGTCCCAGTGCGCGGGCGTACCGAACACGGCCAGTAGCGCCGCACTCGCGCCAATTGCCCACGACTGCCACAGGTCCGGGCGCATCGAGACCGCCGCGCCCGCGGTCAGCGCTCCGAACAGCACCAGGAACAGCCGAACGCTGTGCCCCCACCACTTGGGCGTCGGCGCGGTGTTGCCGTCCAGCGCGAAGGCGACGATCCCGATCACTGCGGCACACGCGATCAGCCCCGCGCCAACCAGCCCGATCTTGCGGACCGTCGCCCACTCGAACGGCGGCACGACTTCGGTTTCGGGGACGGGAAGGGATGGCGAGCTGGGGGAGCTCGGAGTCGCGCCACGGTCCATGACGTTCTCGACCTCGGTGTCGAATCTGGGGAGCACTTTACTTAATCGGCCGGTGCCACCGCAGGACATAACCGCATTTCGGCCCCGGCGTTGGTGCGCGGCGGGTTCCGAACCGCGCCACCCGCACCGATGCAGATGTTATAGCCCGCACACACGGTCGAACAGCACGAGTGGAGACCGCCACTAACCACTTAAACAACCCAGATTACCGTTGACTACTCAATCTGCCTGGCTTACCATCCCACTACACAACATTGCCCGCCGCAATGATAGCGCTCTTCACAACTGTAAGGCGATACTCACGCGCGAAACCGACTCTGTTTAGCCACGGACACGGGAGCCGGGGCCGGGGTCGTTCGCACGCGCGGCGGGCACAGGGGGCTTCTTGATGTACAGCGTCGTTCTGATGGTGGCCGCGACTTCGGGCGGTGACATGGCCAGCTTCGGTGGTAAGGACAAGGGCGGTTGCCACGGGACGGTGGCCAGCGCGAGCTGCT
>SXHE01000580.1 GCA_005773755.1 Planctomycetia bacterium | reverse complement strand
ATCGGGGCCGGGCCGCCGGCGCTGGCCGAACCGTTGTACGAGGCGCTCGTCACGGCGCTGAAGTTGCTCGGCGTGCCGGTCGAGACCGGTCGCTTCGGGGCCGACATGCTGGTTGAACTGGTCAACGACGGCCCGGTCACGCTGGTGATCGACACGGAGGCTTGAGCCATGCAAAAGGAAAAGGTGAAGATCGTTTCCAGCCTGCCGCGAACGGGCAGCGCGCGGGGCGAGACCGACGCCATTGTGAACGCGATCCGCTTGGCGGTTGCGGACTTCGAGAAGGTCGGGCCGTTCGACGTGCAACTGCTCGACTGGGACCACTCGCACCCGCGAACCGGCACTTGGCAGGCCGAGGCCGAGCAGGAAAACGCGGAGCGGGCGGTTGCGGACAAGGACGTGATGGCGCTGATCGGGCCGTACAACTCCGGGGCCGCACGGGTGTCGTCGCCGATCCTGAACAAGGCCGGGCTGGTGCAGATCACCCCGGCGGCGACGATGCCCGGACTGACGCGCAAAGGGCCGAACTCGGACCCGGACGAGCCGGAGAAGTACCGGCCCGGTAAGCGCATCACCTTCTGCCGCGTCTGCCCGCACGACGGCAGCCAGGGGCCACTGTCCGCCGACTTCGCCGTCGAGGAGTTGCAGGTCAAGTCGGTGTACGTGCTCGACGACAAGGAGCTGTACGGCTTCAGCGTCGCGACCGCGTTCAAGAAGCGGTGCGAAGAACTGAAGGTCAAGGTGCTGGCCCACGAGAGCATCGTCGCCACCGCGACCGACTTCACGAAACTGATGAAGAAGGTCAAAGCCGCGGAGCCGGGCCTCGTGTACTTCGGTGGGACCACCCAGACGAAGGCGGCGCAGATCGCGAAGGACATGCTTCTGGAGAAGGTCGGCTGCCCGCTGATGCTGCCCGACGGCTGTTACGAGCAGGCGCTGATCGACGCGGTGCCGGCCGACTTCTTCGACGTGCAGAAGGTGTTCGTCACCGTCGGCGGCATGAACCCCGCGCACCTCAAGGGCGCAGGTGCCGACTTCGCGAAGCGCTACACGGACAAGCACAAGAAAGCGCCGAGCGCGTACGCGGTGTACGGCTACGAGGCCGCGGCCGTGGTGCTGGAGGCGCTGCGCGTGGTCGGCAAGAAGGACCGCGAAGCGGTCCGCAAGGTGGTGGTCGGCACGAAGGACTTCGACAAGGGCGTGTTGGGCAAGTGGAGCTTCGACGCCGACGGCGACACGACGCTGCAACCGCTGACGGTTGTGACGGGGGAGAAGGGCCGGTTCAAGGCGGTGAAGGTGATGGGCGTGAAGTGAGGCGCTGAAAACTGGACGAGTACGCGGTTCGGGCCTACATTCTGGCTTGTTCCCGACACCAACCGGAGGTTCCCCGTGGAGAACAGCGCAGCGGCCCCGAACAGCGCGCCCGAGAAGAAGGTCGACCGCCGCAAGTTCTTCCTGATCGGTGGCGGCGTGGTCGCCGCCGGCGCGGGCGGGTACTTCCTCCTGCGCAAGAACCTGCCGACAATCGTTTCGAGCCTGCCGCGGACGGGCAGCGCGAAGGGCCAGACCGACACCATCGTCAACGGCATACGCATGGCGATGGACGAGTACAACAACGAACTGTTCGGCCAGAAACTCATCCTCAAAGACATGGACGACGCGACCGCGTCGGCGGGCCAGTGGGACGCGGGCAAAGAGGCCGACAACGCCCGCGAAGCGGCCGGCGATAAGAACGTGCTGGTGTACATCGGGCCGTACAACTCCGGGGCGTCAAAGGTCTCCCAACCGCTGCTCAACGAGGCCGGGCTGCTCCAAATCTCACCGGCCTGCACTTGGCCGGGGCTGACCAAGAAGGTGAAGGGCGACGAGGCCAGCGGCGAACCGGACATCTACAAGAAGTCCGGCAAGGTCACGTACTGTCGCGTGTGCCCGACCGACGACGTGCAGGGGCCGAAGACCGCCGAGTTCCTCGCCAAAGAGCTGAAGATCAAGTCGGTCTACATCATCGACGACAAGGAACTGTACGGAGCCGGCATCGCCAAGCTGTTCAAGGAGGCCTGCGAGCCGCTGGGCATCAAGGTGCTCGGCCACGAGCAACTGGTGAAGGCCAACACTTACAAGACCGTGATGGAGAAGATCGCCGGGGCGAAGCCGGAGGCGATCTACCTGGGTGCCACCAGCCAGAGCGGTGCCCCGCAGATCGCGATCGACATGGTCGGGGCCGGGCTGACCTGCCCGCTCGTCGTGCCCGACGGGTGCTACGAAAAAGCGTTCGTGGACGGGTGCGGGGCCGACCTGTTCAAGAAACTCACCTGCTACGCGACCATCGGCGGCAAAGACCCCTCGCTGCTGACCGGGGCCGGGGCCGCGTTCGTCAAGAAGTACAAGGAGAAGTACGGCAACGACCCCGAAGCCTACGCCATCTACGGGTACGAGGCCGCGAAGGTGTTCCTCGAGGCCGCGACGAAGGTTGGGAAGAAGGACCGGGAGGCGATCCGAGCCGCGGTGCTGGCGACCAAAGACTTCGACAAGGGCGTGCTCGGCAAGTGGAGCTTCGACCCGAACGGCGACACCACGCTCCAGGAACTTACCATCAGCAAGGTCGAGGGCTGGCCCCTCAAGCCGGTCAAGAGCGTCTGAGCCGCAACCAGTTGCCACGGGCCGCCGGCGCGGCCCCGTTCGGGAGGGCCGATGTTCGAGTTGTTCGCTCAGAGCGACGCCGCCGGGTTCGGGCAGTACCTGCTGCTCGGCCTCGT
>SXHE01000579.1 GCA_005773755.1 Planctomycetia bacterium | reverse complement strand
TCGGCCTGTTCGACGGCACCATCCGCGTCGGCCTCGAAGAAACCGGCATGGGCTACGGTCTCGAAGTGGACATGATCGCCGCCGCCCGCGACCTCGACCTCCTGACGTGCCCGTATGTGTTCACGCCCGAGGAGGCCGTCGCGATGGCGAAGGCCGGTGCGGACATCCTGATCCCACACATGGGACTGACCACAAAGGGCGCGATCGGCGCGAAGACCGCGCTCACACTGGACGAGAGTGCGAAGCGGGTGCAAGCGATGGCGGACGCTGCGAAGGCGGTGAACCCGGAAGTGCTGGTGCTGTGCCACGGCGGGCCGATCTCCGAACCGGCCGACGTGCGCTACATCCTCGACCACACAACGGGCATCGTCGGCTTCTTCGGGGCGTCGAGCATCGAGCGCCTGCCGACCGAAATCGCCATCACCGGCTGCGTAAAAGAGTTCAAAGGCCTGGCGCTGAGGTGAGAGGAATCACCTTCGTTTGGCCGCGACCCGGAGTCCGCGGAGGGGAGCGCGCCACGCACCCGGCGCGCGATTGAGGAAAATCTCCACAACGGGGCTTGATCGCAATTAAACGCGCGTATAGTATTCGTCGGGTGTCGCTCGTCGAGGTCCGACCGCTGTTTGCGGTCGGGGCGAGGGGTGGCGCGCGTGGGGTCGGTGGCGGAAAGGCGGAGGTACTTTGTGCAACACTTTTGCGCGAATACCAATTCGGTCCCGGCTCGCGTAACGGCGGCTTTTTCTACCAGGATTTTTCAGCCGCCCGTTTCGGTTCGCCCGTGTTGTGCAACCGTTTCGCGATCATCCACTCGCGCCCCGAATCCGGAGGGGGGCAGGTTTCTTGTGCAAGGTTTTTGAGTTTTGCCACAACGGGCCGCGCCGGTCGCTGGCGGGTTCCCTCCGCGGACGCCGGGTCGCGTCGACACGGAGGTTCTAAAGAGGCCGCGGCGGCGGCGCGAGCGGCGCAGGGCGGGCGTTGGTGTGCGTCAGGGTGAACTGATCGAGCACCTCGCCCTTCACGTCAACCTGCCAGCCGCGAAGCGTCCGGCCGTCGATCTCGATCACGAGGCTGCTTGGGATCGCGAAGCCGCGCTTGCCCTTGTTCGCGGGCATGGGCACCAGCGCGGGGTGCGAGAAACGCCCGGCGGGGCGCGTGCCGCCGCCGCACCCGGCGACGACGTGCATCGTGCCGCTGCCCGACCCGGCGGCCTTCTTCAGTGCGACCTCGCGGCCGTCACCTTCGACGACGACGTGCTTCGCCCGGTCGAAGGTTTCGCGCGGACCGGTGTGCCCGCGCAACAGGTACGAGCGCTGGTAGGTGTGGTCGTGGCCGGTCAGCGACAGATCGACGCCGTACCGGTCGAACAGCGGAACGAGGCGCTCGCGCAGTTTTCCCAGCGGGCCGTTGGTGTCGCTGTTGTAATTGCCGTCGCAGTACAGCGGGAAGTGCTGGACGACACAGACCCACTGGCGCGCGGTGCTCTGCAAGTCCTTCTCCAGCCATTCGAGCTGGCGCTTCCACGGGATGTGCCCTTCGTCCTCGGTTTCCTCCAGCCACGCCTTCCACGGGTCCAGCACGATGAGGTGCAGGTTGCCGATGTCGGCCGAGAAGTAGAGCTGGTTCCGCGACGGCACGCCGCCGGCCGCGCCGCGGGTGTTCGTCGTGAACAGGTACTTGTACGCGCTGTCGATGTCGTGGTTGCCCGTGCAGGGCCACAGCGGAGTTGAAGCGAGTTCGTCCGCGTACACGCCGAAGAACGCCGTCTGGTACTGGTCGTCAGTGCCCATCGGGTAGGCGTTGTCGCCCAGCAGGATGACACCGTCGAGCGGCTTGCCGGCGTTGAACTTGCGGAACCCGTTGCGGACCTTGATCGGGTCGGTCACGTCGGTCGCGGCGAGCGCTTGCTTGGGGTCGTCGGTGCGCGGCCGGTTGCTGCCGCTGTCACCCAGCAGCCAGAACCGCATCTTGCGCGCGGTGCCGGGAACCGGCGACGTGCGGAACCGGTGCCGCTCGTCCGCGCCGCACACCACAACGCGGTCCGCTTCGATGGCGTAGTAGTAGGTCGTGTCCGGCAGAAGGTTGTCGATCGTCGCCTGCCAGTCGCGGCAGTACGGGAAGTGGCCGTTGGCCTCGGTCGCGCTCACGGCCTTGTCGAGCGCGTCCGGGTCGGTGCCGAACCGCAGCACGCACGAGTAGCGCACGCTGGCGTCGGTGCGCCAGCGCACCGTGATGCCGTCCGGCCGCTGCACTTGTAGGTACGGCCCGCGGCGCAGTTCGGCCGATTGCGCGAACGCGCCGCTGCCGAGCATGAAGGGGAGCGCTCTCACCGGGTCACCCGCACGAGTTCGATGCCGTGGTCTTCCACCTTGAGCGCCGCCGTCTTGCCGTCGAGCTTGATCGCGGTCCACTTCTTCGCGGCGCGGTCGAAGAACTCGACGCTCTTGGGGGCCGCGCCAAATGAGAGCTTCACGTCCTGTGATTCGTAGGGGTTGTGGTTGGCGAACACCAGCACGTCGCGCTTGTCGGCGTCCGCGAACTGGCCGACCAGCACTTCGCCGCTGGCGATCTGGAACCAGTGGTCCTTCGGTGTCTCCTTCAGGCCCGCGGGCACCGCGGCCGGGTTCACCGGGTCGTTCTTCGCGCTCTTGGTGATCGCGGTCGAGTACACCGCGCTCGGCACGCCGATCTTCATCAGCTCGTCGCCCACGGCCGCGAACCGGGCGTTGACCTTCTTCAAGTCTTCGCCCAGCGCCGTCAGCGCGAAGGTCTTCTTGTCCGTGATATCGGCGGCGAAGTGGTAGAAGATGCCCTTCAGCCCGAACGGAACGCTCGTCGCGTAGGTGTAGCCGACGCGGTTGGGGTTGCCCTTGCCGACGATGCCGCTGGTCGCGTCGTCGTAGCGGAGGAAGCCGATCTTCTTGGCCTGTGCGGTGCCCATTGCTTTATCGAGATGGCCCCAGTGCCCGCCGCGCTTCCAGTGGAAGTCGTAGTAACCGAACGTGTCCATGCCCTCGACGCGACTCACGCGGTTCATGTACGTCGTGCCGACGTAGGCCATGTGGTTCGGGTCCCACTCGTGGACGTTCTTCACGTCGCGCGTGCGCCCGGCGACGGTCGC